>JBGSYQ010000034.1:0-31700 GCA_041750795.1 Pirellulales bacterium
GTGGCCACATTCAATGCGAAACTCGTCGAATGGCTGGTGGAATACGATTTCCACCGTCCCCATGCCGCCCTGGGTTATAGACGCCCCATTGAGGTCGCCTGTCCGGACCAAAAAGCGTTACCAATCTATTCGTCACATACAACTGCTGGACATATCTGCCGTCGAGTGGTAGCCTCCCTCCCTTTTTGGCCCGTCGCCAGAAAGGAGCGATTGTTTTCCTTCACTTCACAGTAGATTGGAGAAGTCCGATGGCAGAAAAGAAGAAGCCCGAACGTATCTTCCGCATTGGCGACGTGTCTGCGTCGATTTTCCTGCAGAGCGCAGGCGAAGACCGGACGTTTCGTACGATCAGCCTGCAGAAAAGTTACATGGCTGACGGCGAACGCCAGTACACGGGGTCGCTGTCGCTGGCAGAATTGCCCGCTGCGATCGAAGTCCTGCGTCTGGCGCTTCGCTACGTTGCCGCCGAGAAGGAAGAAGCCGTCGTCGCCTAAATCAAGGCGATCATGGCAATCGCAACGGAGCGGTAGGCAGACAGCCTGCCGCTCCTTTTGAACGGATCCCGTGTGGCTGGCGCCCGGAGCACCGCACTTGTCTCCACGACGTCAGGGCAAAGGGAACCCCAGGTACGCATATTCGCTCCGGAGCAGGACCCACAAGTTGTCCGGCGCATTGCGAACGACGATAAGAGGATCGTTGGTTCCCTCGTGATGGAGAACATCGACATTCAAGTCGCGCGGCTGTCCCGTTTCATGCTGCAGAATTCGAAGCAGGGTACTCTGGATGGTGGCATGGCCGTGTGCCGCCACAGCGGCCGGCGACGTGCGGTACCAAAGATGGCGGCCCTCGGTGAGCAGATGGAAGACGGACACCGCAAGCTCGTCAAGCGTTCGTTCGACGGACGCAAGATCACGACGGACTGACCGGTGCTCAATGGAAAACGGCTCGTCGGCCGGGGAGCTACTCGTCATTCGAAACACAGCATGCCATTCGTTGACTTGGCCCGCAATGTCGATCCTCGGTCTCGGATTGGTTTCTGGATAACGTTCGAGACGCCACGTCAACTCCATTCGCTTCCCCTCCTTCGAGGCTCGGGCATGATGCCCGGTCGGACGTCAGGATGTGCCTGACACCGAAATGCTGTTCCATCACATTGAAGGAGGATCGCCATGATTCAAAGCAATCTCGTGCTCCACCGCGGCGCACGCGAGGTGGACGTTGAGGAACTCGACCGGATCCCCTGTCCGCCGCCGACGGCGACCTGGTTTCCCGTGAAGCATTCCGTCGTCCTCGATCGGGTGTGTGCCACGCTGACCGGGGCCGGATTCGGAATCGAGGCCATGCAACTCTCGCTTGCCCGGGACAACGCCAGGTTCTTCGGAACGCTGACGCTGAAGAACAAGCTGAGTAGTGATGCTTGCCTGGCCGTCGGCGTTCGCAACTCCACCGACAAGAGTTTTCCCATCGGCCTGGTGTGTGGCTCAAGAGTGTTTGTGTGCGACAACCTCGCGTTTAGCTCCGAAATCGTGATCGCGCGGCGACACACAAAGTTTGGGTCTGATCGCTTCAATGAAGCGGTCTCCCAGGCAGTCGTCGGACTGCACGAGTACCAGGTATCCGCTCAAGCGCGAATCGCCCAGTTGCAAAACTGGGAGCTAGAGCCGCTCGAAGCGGATTCGCTGCTGCTCAAGTCGTTCGAAACGGGCCTCGTCTCGTCGCGGCTCCTACCGGCCGTGATCACCGCGTGGCGGAATCCGGAGCACCCGGAATTTCGGCCGAGGACCGGCTGGTCCCTCCTCAACGCCTACACGGGCGTCCTGAAAGATCGCCAGAAAACGTCACCGCAGGAAGCGGCGTTGCAAACGATTCAGTTACAGCGGCTCCTCAGTCCTCCGGACATAGTCGACGTCGAATCGGCGCCGGTGATTGCCGGTTAAGGCTCTCGATCCACGGATGGCAGCGCGCCCTCAGTCAGCGATGACTGGGGGCTTTTTAAGAGGAGCCCGTTTTCGTGTGGTCTGGTGACAACGGTGATTGTCATTCCGTTTACCGCTTGAATACAGCGGTCGATGTGGACGACGCAGGCATTGATTCGCATTAGGTTGCCGATCGGTGCCCGTTGAACGCTCATTTGAGGAATCGTGCAGGGGATAAGACTTCGGTACCGTCAGAGAACCTAAATAAATACCTCGGATAGTGGCTTGACGACGCAAAGGGGCCAGTGCGAGGCCGCTAGACCAAAGCACGAGAGTCCGTTGTTCGGCAAAGAGGACCGCTAAAAAGTGCGGTGAAGCGATGCTATTTAGCTGTTATGAACGACCGAGCGCGCTTTGCCCGTGGCGACTTGGCTGAATCGGCCGATTTCCTCGTCTCCGAAAGCGATTCGCTTCGCGCACTTTCTATTTCCTCTGCGTGCCGCTTTAGGCTCGCTTGCAAATCCGGCGACGCGGTATGCGTTGCGGCCATATCGGCTGCGGCGTAAGCTAAGTCCACAAAATGTTGAGCCGAATCCTCATAATCTGCGCCATACCGATCAAGGACCTTGTAAAAATGCAGCTTGGTCGTGCGCATTGCTCGGCAGACGTCCTGGAAACGATCCACCCGTTCCTCCGAGTTGAGCTCCTTCATCTGCTGTCGAAACGCGCTCATCATTCGTTCAATGTCGTGCATCAACGATTCAAATTTTGCATCGACGAACTCACTAGAGATATCCGCATTCTTCTTTCCCTCACGAGTATGATTCATGATCGTATCCTTCCATAGAATCTTCCCCTTTCAAACCTGCTTCACACGATGCGAGTTAATATGGCTTGACAGGACTCTAAAAGTGAATCGAACTCTCGAATCGCCCGAGCGAAATCATTTCCGCTTCCCGGGGCTTCCTTCAGTTTCTTCAGAAGCCTCCATCCATTCCGCTGCAGCAACTTCATGTCACGCAGTATCCCATCGCAGTGCGAACGGGGCGACGCTTGGTGGTTCGTATCTACGACAATGTCGTCAAACACCTCAAGCGCGCTGGCAAACGAGTCCAATTCCGCGGTCAAAGCGTCGGCATGACACTTCAATGGTGACGACGATAGATTTCCCGATTCGTAATCTTTCGCAAGCTCTCGGCTGAGTCTCCGAATCTGTCTCATTAGTCGCTTCAGCGTGTTCGCCTTGCCGACAAACAACGAGTCCAGAGAATAGCGACTCCCAAGCGTTGCCATTGCCTCGCTGAACATTGGCAGAATTCGTGGCGGCACACGCGGGTTCGGCGCTTCCAGCTTTTCGCCGATACTCCTGACTCGTTTCGTCAGTTCGCGAGTTGCGGCAAGAACCGACGTTTTTGACTCTAAGGCATACCAGACCGTGTTTTGATCCTGGACGTCGAATGGTAGCTTCGTACCGATTTCTGCCAGCACGATCAGCGGCAGATCCCAGGCGTTGCGGACACCAACTTCGTACATCACGTTCGGATTAGACCCAGTCAAAACAGCGATACACAAATGACTCGTTTGCAGTCGATCGACAATCGCTTGCGTGATACTGCCGTCGTCCCCGCGCTGATCTATTCTACGTGCGTTATGTCCGAGCTTCGACATCGCGGGTTTGATGATTTTACGCAACACAGCGTTCGCATGCCTTCGCGTCGCCGTGGCGACCTCGCCAATGGGAGAGATAACAAAGCATTCCGGTCGCCGGGCTCGCCCCGAAGCCCGTTTCTTCTGCACTTTCCTTGCCAATGTCCGCCTCCTTCGTGAAGCTGCAATTTGTAGCTCAGCGAGGACCACACCGTCAATGGTGGGGATTGCGGTTTCGGGAAAAAGCCATCTTCCTCCATCTTAACAAGACGAACCAGCTTCGCCCGACAATTAGACTCTAGGGCATCTGCATCGAGCAGGTGAAATGGGCGCAGGCTTCACGTCGACTTCCGATCAACCGTGAATGCGGGTTGCCGGCGACCGATCCGCGGTATCCCCCACGGCTTCGCCGAATCTGATAGCACCGCCAGTGATTCTCGCACCACCAACGTGCAGGCCGCACGCTTCCACAATGGATCGATGTCGTTCGCGCGACCCTTAGTTCGCATCCTCGTTCTTTCCGCGGCCTGCGGCAATCAAGAGTGGGGACGTGAGAAGTGCAATTTGCCTCATAGCCGAATGGACTACTCTAGTTGATGGCATGACGAATTCTTGCACAAAGTGGTAGTAGAGCAGTTTTGTTTGAGCAATGGCAAAGGGTTAGGTTGGGTTAGGAAATGGGAGTCCTTGCGCCGGGCGAAGCTGAATTTGGTAAAGCGCCTGCAGGTCGGCGGCTGCGCGGGCTCGAAGGGCGGCATCGCACACGACGTAGCCCCAGTTAATCAGCGCCTGCTGCCGCCAGGTCGGCATGGCTTCGAGCCGAGTTGGGGTCGCCGCAAGGTCGGCGGTATCCTTCCAGGCGATACGATCGGCGGCGAGGTATCCGAAAGGATCGTCAAGTGCCCCGGCTGAGGTGGTTAATCCGTAATCCTGCAGGTGGGTTGCGATGCCCCAGTAGACTCCGGTGCGTTCCTCGCTGACGAAAGACTGAATGAGCTGACGCTTGCGGAGCGAGCGAACCTGGTTGTCGATGAGGTCGAGAATTCGTTTTGAGTGGAGTGCCCAATCTTCGTACGGCTCGGGCTCGGACGATATCTTCATGCCACCATCACTGACCAGGAGCGTAGTGTATCTCTTGAAGGCCGTTTCCAGGCCGAGGTTGTCGTATACGCCGCCGTCGGTAAGGACGACGCGAGTGGTGAAAGGGGGCGTAGCGCAGGGCGGCGGCGTTTGCCCGGCCGGAACCGGGTCCGGCGGGTCGTCGAGGTCAATCAGGCAAGGAGAAAGCACCGGGGGAAACGCACTCGATGCGGCGACTGCGACCGCGAGACGCACTTTCGGCTTGCTCCACAGCCCGACACGGTAATCTCCCATGTAGGGTCGCGAAAAGCGCCATAATGTGCCGGTCTGAACGTTGGTCGCGTTGATGACGAATCGCGGCGCCTGGCCGGTGCCGTCATCCGGGAGGTCGGCAAGCGTCGCACCTTGAAAGAGGTATTTGTCGTATGCCGCTGCAACGCGATCGGAGATAGTGACGCCGGGCAGCAGGGCACCGATGACGACCGATTTGGTGTCGATGGTTCGGGAGGCCAAGGAGCATATCGGGTCGATCAGGTCGGCCTGCATCCGGGCGACTGGCGCTGAGCCTTGGGCAAAGCCCAGCGAATTCCACTTGAGGCCGAGCAATCCGGCGGTGATCGAGCCGCCTGAGACGCTGCTTATGCGTTTGACGCTCCCGAGCACGCCGGCTTCGTTGAGCCTGAGCACGGACCCGAGATGAAACAGCATGGCTCGGTAACCGCCGCCGGAGAGGCATAGGGCGATGCCGGGTTCCGGGCCACTACGCTCAGCCGGTGTTTCGGGCGCGCGGACCGGGGCGTCCAGCGCACCTTGCGAAGATTCGTGCAGGGGCATGTCAGCCTCTCATAATGTGGATTGGAATGGCTTGAGGCAACGCGGAATTCCGCGCGGCGGGCGTGCAAGCCGGCTAGGCGGTTGGATTATATGCGCTTTTGCAATTGCGTGATGAGGTCCCGGATGGCTTTCTTGTCTTCCGGCGTCGTCGCCTTTTCGAGACGGTCCAGGAGCTCGGTCATTGAGACCTGGAGGCGAATCTCAGGCCGGGCCTTTGGCAGCGACTCCAGGCCGATCTTGGGCAGGATCGCGTCGGAGACTCGCTCGATTGCCTTGAAAAGGAAGTCGCTGCTGTAGCCGGCAAGGAAGGCAAGCGTCGCCTCGCTGATGGTGACGCTGCCGCCGTCGCCGCTGATCTGGTCGACGAAGAGCAGGATGGCGCCGCCGCTTACCACGCCCAGAAGAATTCGGTTGAGGTATTCGGGGATCCTATCGGAATTAAACTCGCGACGGTAAATGAATACATGACACGAGCGGAGCAGGTACGCGCAGGCGCCCAGGCCGCCGTAGGAGTAGCGGCTGAGTGTCGCCAGAACGGTGTGACATAGGGAAAGAAAATGGACCATCCCTTCATCGGATTCCTCGTCAAGGGGATAGTGGGTGTCTAGGATGCGGACAAGAAGCTGGTCGAAGAAAATCGCTCCCAAGAAGAAAAGCGTGATGAGCCATAGGTATCGCGACCAAACGATAGCCTGCGATCGCTTGTAGCGCCCGGTTAGAAGCGAAGCCCAGCCAAACTGGTCGCTGGTGTCGCGGAGACTCCTTGCGGTGACGGGCTTGGCAATAATCGCGAGGTCTCGGTAGGCCGCCTCAAAGGCGATACGGGCGTCCTGGGGTGGGAGGCCTGGCTCAAGGAGCTGAGTCTCAATCGTCTTGATGGCGGTTATGATCTTGTCGTCGACCGGCAGACTTGCCTGGGGATCATCCAACGCGGGGCGCTGGGCGATAACGAAGTCAAGGAGCAGCCTGGCGTCTTTGACCTCCTGGCGGAACTCGTCCTCCAGGGGCGATTCGTTAGTTGTAGTTGTGATTGTGTCCACGCTGCGGGCTCCTACGGAGGGGATCACTGGGATCGTTCGTCAACGTCGAAGGCGGTACCGTTGACGAGGTAACGCCGACCGTTGGTCGTAATGACGATGTTGCCATTCGCGATGCGCATAAGGCGCCTATCGGCGGCAGTGAAGCCGCCGACGGTCTCGCCGCGATTGGTCTGGAAAACGCGAATCAGGCTGTCCACTTCGTGCAATCGGTCGAGAACGCTGCGGCTGGGATGGTGGTAGCGCTTGTTGACGCCACCGTTTCCAACGGAAATGATGACGACCTCTGGCTTGAGCACCTTCAGGAACTGCTCGTTCGAGCTGGTTTCGCTGCCGTGGTGATTGGCATGAAGGACATCAACGTCGCCGACGACGCTTGCAACGAAGCCCTCTACATCCGCAGTGCGGCGGCTTCCGCTCTTGCCGCCGCCTGTCAAGTCACCGCCGATGAAATAGTCGAACCCGCCGTAACGGATGTGCAACGCCACGCTGCAAGCGTTTTCGTCGAGCTTGCGAGTGTGTTCGGCGGACAAGCCGGCGACAGCACCGTTGACCGCGACGCAGCGCACGTCAATGTTCTCGCCGAGTGGGATCTTCTGACCTGTTTCGATTTCGCGCCGCTGAGAGCCAGCGCTTTTGATGTAGGCGGCGAGCATGCTGCCGGGTTTGGGCTTTGCTTTCTCCTTGTCGATTGGACGGCCGTGGTCGTATACGATCGTGGCCGGGACGGCGTTTAGTACTTCGTCGAGCCCCCCGATATGGTCGGCGTCGTAGTGGGTGGCGATGACGAAGTCGAGTTTCTTGATACCGAGGTTTTGGAGGAGCGGTACGACTTGGGATGCCCCCTTACCGTTGTTGCCACCATCGACGAGCATGGTCTTTCCGCCCGGCGAAATGATAAGGGTCGCATCGCCTTGCCCGACATCGATGTGATGGATTTCCAACTCTTGTTGGGCGGCAAGGTTGCCGGCAAGAGCGAACCAAATGGTCGCCGCCCGGAGGAGACGGAGGCCAAGCGATGAGACAGAAGATGGAATCGGTCGCGCGGGCCGCTTGCAAACCGGATGCGATGGCATAATACTGGAATCCACTCGTAAGCGTGGCAAGGGTCCCCAGCAGTATAACTACGAGGAGCCGGCGAGCAATTATGGCCTCAGGGTTGATCGCGATCCGAGTGAAGCGCTACCCGGTCATGGCGGGCCGCCACGAAACCATGCGCCTCTATGTGAATCCCAGGGCGATTGCGCCATGCTGGGTAATACGGCATGATGGGGCAAAGCGTTTTTTTGCCGCTGGCTGTGGAGCAGCCGGGGTTGAAGGAAACGCATTGCCAAGGAGGCGTGTCATGTCGAGTATCAAGTCGGCGCGGATCGAGGAACACTTTGTCGAGCTTACCGATCCGCGTCGTCGCAAGGTTACTTATCCGCTCGTGAACGTGGCTGAGTTGGATCACCGCGCTGCACGAGATCAGCGGCGGCCAGATCGTGGCCATCGACGGCAAGACGCTGCGCCGCAGCTTCGACGCCGCATCGAGCAAGTCGGCCATTCACATGGTTAGCGCCTGGGCCACGGCCAATCACATCAGCCTGGGACAAGTGGTGGTCGACGAGAAGAGCAACGAGATCACGGCCATTCCCAAACTGCTGGAAATCCTGGAAATCTCGGGCGCCTTGGTCACCATCGACGCCATGGGATGCCAGACCGAAATCGCCGAGAAGATCGTCGCCGCCGGCGCCGACTACTGCCTGGCCGTCAAAGGCAATCAGCCGACGCTGCACGCCGGGATCGTGAAGTTTTTCGACGAGCACCTGGAAGACGACTTCGCGCGCGTGAAGGTTCGTCGCCACGAGACGCAAGAGAAAGGACACGGCCGCGAAGAGACTCGGCATTGCTTCCTCTGTCCGGTGCCGGAAGATTTGCCGGACCGTGCTCGTTGGTCCAGACTGAAAGCCATCGGCATCGTCATCAGCAGCACCCAGCGCAACGGCAAGGATTGCGGCGACGTTCGCTACTATATCCTCGCCAAGTATGTCGCGGCCAAACGTTTTGCCGCGGCGGTGCGCGGCCACTGGGGTATCGAGAACCGTCTGCATTGGCAACTCGATGTCGCCTTCCAGGAAGACCAGTGCCGCATTCGCCAAGGCCACGCCGACACCAACTTCAGCATCCTCCGCCGCGCCGCCTTGGCGCTGCTAAAAAACGAGCCGACCGCCAAGGTCGGCATCAAAAACAAACGCCTCATCGCCGGCTGGAACGAAACCTACCTCCAACAAGTCCTCATCGGAACATGACTTAACGTGCAATCGCCCTTTCTGCTTGGTCAAGCGTTAAAATCGACGTAGGATAGGTATATGGAATCTTTCCGCTCCAGGGAATCGTCGACGGACAAAGTAGTCGTCCGCAAGGCCAAAGACCTCGATAGCGAGGTCCGCGTCTGGGTCTGTTCGCTGTTTGGGCGAGAGCTTGCTCGATTGTGGAGACTGTGTCTCTAGCTCAATTGGGAAGCCCCGCGAGGGGTTAGAACACCCCGGATTCCACGGGGGTTTTTGCGTTTCTGGACCACTCAGCGAGTGTCCACAAATGTCCGAAACTGCCCCAAGCTGCCCCAGATTTAGTGCCGCATTTAGTGGCTTTGCTGGGTCCACATGGCGTTTAGGGAATTGCGTATTTGCCGTTGCCTTGTGTTGACAACACGATTCCATGACATTTGAACTCGACAGTTCCGGGCTCACCGGTCTCAGCCGACAAGAAGTGCAAGACAGCGCGACCTTCGATGGGTTCGATCGACTTATCTTCGTCGAGTATCGCTTGAGCAGTCGCATTCTCAACACTAAACCAATGGAGTTGAAACCGAGCAGTTGCGTCCGCCGTTGAACTCGATTCAAGATCGCTAGCGATTCGGGCTTGTTCTTCCTCAAGCAATCTCACGGGAAACGGGCCAGACAAGCGAACGTGAGGCACCGCAATTGCAAGAATGTCGCCATTCTCCAAGCGCCGGTCAATAGGGAGTATGTACCTTCCACTGAATGGCTTTCCGGTGGCCGATACGACTTCGACGAATGTAACAAGAACGGCCCCACTCCCCAGGTTTGCGAGGCGCATCGTACCGGCGCTTGCGTAGTCAACAACCCTAACTTCATCGTGCCATTTCCACTTCTCAAGCAAGTCAACTGCGAAGGTAGCAGCAATCGCGGCGAGCGAGAGCGCCACAGTAATCAATGCAGCCAGAGCGCTCGTGTGCGGAAGCCAATTCCTCCAGCCACTCGTATAGCTTTTGCAAACTGGACACAGGACCGCCTTTGGTAACATAGGCGAACCACACGAAGTGCAGGCGGCGGGTGATTCTTGTGCCATTAGGAAGACCTACCTGTGGTTGCGACGCATGGCTTCAATCGCTTGTTTGATTCCTTTTGTCACATCGTACAGCGCTTCATCCCGATTTGCCCAGCTTGTAATAGGCTTGGCGTTCGTCGGCAAGGCTTCGAGTTTCTCAAAGAGACTGTTTTTCCAATCACACGCCCTCACCACAACTGGAATCACAGTCGCTTGTTTTAGGTTGTGGCGCTCTATTGCGCGCCGTGCTTCGACTTCCCAGCAATAGTGTGAATTCAAGAAATCTGCGCTCATCAATAACAAGATGATCTGTGCGGCTTCCAGGTGTTCGTCGATTTCCCCTTCCCACTCGCGGCCAGGCGGAATCTTTCGGAAGTGCCAGCCTTCGATCGACCCGTTGCGTTGCAATAGTGACAAGTGCTTCTCCAACTCGATTCGCATTTCCTCATCGTTTTGCGAATAACTGTAGAAGAGCTTGAATGGCCCTGACGGTAACTTGGGAGGCGTTGTCGCTGAGGGAGTGACGATCGGCGGCAGGCTCTTCCATTGCGAAGCTTTCAATTCGATCTGCTTGACAATTCGTTCAATCAGGCGCGAGGTCGGGAACGCGTGATCCGAGTGGAAATTGTAGGCTTTCTCAAGTTTCGCAGCATATTGTGCGTAGTGGTTGTCACGGTTCTCATCGGCGCGATAGTCAGAATGGACCGCCTCAAAGCCCATCAGACTGTCGAACGATTGCCAAATCTCAGTCGGATCAATTGCCAATCGGGCATCGCACAGCGTCGTGACAAGCTCGGTATGATCGCTCAGCGCGCGAATGAGCTTTCGCGAGGGATCATCTTTGAACTGGACAAATCGAATGAATTTGAATAGATGATCGCGCCAGGCTTTTACGGCCTTGATCGCGGCTTCTGGATCACTGCTGATCGTGTCGCCCATCGTTTCCAGCTTGTATTTCGGTGGCTCATAAATAGGGTCTTCGTAGACGAGTCGGACCTTCCCGCTGGACATTGACGGAATACTCTCAAGAGCCTGTCCCATGCAAACATAGATAGGCAGGCTCTTGATGCCGTCTATCACAAACGTAGGCGGCCCTGCCTCGCGCAACGGGTACACCTCGACCATTCGGTTCAAAGCCGCTTGGAGTAATGGCAATGGGCCAGGCGGCCCCTTAAAGAATCGTGATGGAACAATTGCAATGTCGCTTCCTGCCGGCACCACGCCGCTCGACGGATTAACGGCAGCATAGATCACCACGCTTGCTAAGTCTTTGCGTTCTGCAATCTCAAGCGCCAGTTGTTCAATGGAATACTCGGATAGTTCGCTGGTTTTCAGTTCTGGCGTTTCCGCTTGCGCAGATTCCTCTTGCCGGTATACATGCCGAACGCGAATCACAATCTTGTCATCATGCTCATCGCGCGAAATGACCATGTAGGAATGTCGAGCGTTGGCCGGCCCAAAGTCCTGAACCGTCTTCTCGCCAGTTTGTAGTGCCTGAATAGCCGACATCGATAGGCCATTGAAGCCGTGGCCGACGGTGCCATTCTTAGTCATGCTCAAGACCATCTTGACCTGCACTTGCTCTATTGGATCGGCCGAGTCGCTATCGAGCGTTCGTCCATCCATATCGCCGCCGATCATCTCGATCAGTACGCGCTTCATTGGCTTATCGCTCATGGCATCATAGCTTTGGCAGTGTTCGATCTTTTAGTTTGGCAAGCAGCGCGGCGTGGTTCAGTGGCGGCAGCCAAGCTTCTGTCTGCAATTCTCGCAGCCGCCCAGCCATTTGAAGGTCTTGAATCAGTGAGTCGCCATCTCCGAATAACTGAACGCATTCATAACTGATCGGCTCAGGGTGAAACTCATTCAATAGTGTTCTAATCTCAGCCAATACCTCTTCGATTAATTTGCGAGTTATGTCAGGCAGTGTTTCGCTTGCAATATCGTTATGGGCAATTCTCTTGTGGCGTCGCGCTATTAGAGCACTTGCCTTGCGCTTGATCGAAGTTATCCGCACCGCCCAAACCTTCGATTGCTCTTCATCCGGCGTCGGATCAGTCGATTCAACAAGTCGCCATAGACTAAGATTCTCATTGCCGGATTGCACGGATTGGTCAAACAACCGGCAGATGGCCAAGATCACATCGTCGAGCATTACCCGCTGTGTCGTGCCAGCGAAACCCGGCACGAATTGATTCAGCAAGTCTACTCGCTCCTGGCTCGTGCCGAACAATTGTCGGTAGACCAGCCAAGTCTCTTGAATGACTGAAATATAATTGTCGAGTCCCGTTTGCACTTCCTGAAACGCAAATGTCTTCGCCACCGCCTTCGACCTCCGTGTTAGCTCTTGCTAGATTCGCGCTGCCGCTTCGCCCTGGCGGCCATCTGCTCAGCACGCTGCTTTGCCTCTTCGGCCTTTTGCGCTTTGATTCGCGCATCCCGGTCCCTTAGCAACCCATTCATCGGTGCGATGCGGCAGCGCAGCCTCTTGCCCTTAACGGTGTCGGCGACAAGCCAGACCACTGAATCCTCTCTAACCCCTCAAGGGGGAACGTACCCGTAGAGAGCTTGTCGATCACAACCCATTCGTCAGGCGGAAACCGCAATTCTTTGAGCTTGTCATACGTTACGAATGTGAAGGTGCCGCTTCCATTCGCGTATCCGTTCCCAAACTGGACCTCTTCAAATCTGTGCAACACTTTGCGCCGTCGCCAACTTCCGATGTCCACCTCGATCGCTGACTTATGTAATGCAATTACGTCGCTCTTCCTGCTGAAAGACTTGACAGTGCCTTCCAGATGGAAGCGCTCGATTTCTTTACCCGCGCTCCGTGATTTGTTGGAAAACAGGATCCAGGATTCAGCCGTGAAATAGAGACGACGTGCGCGATTCCGCAGCCAAACTATTCCCGAAAGGAAGATTCCGAAGACTG
This sequence comes from Pirellulales bacterium, assembly GCA_041750795.1. Classification (GTDB taxonomy): domain Bacteria; phylum Planctomycetota; class Planctomycetia; order Pirellulales; family PALSA-1355; genus JTS-RE94. Next base: position 12,780 of record JBGSYQ010000034.1, read on the forward strand.
CGCCGACAACATACTTCGTTGCCTCAGTCGAAACGAGTGACCAATCAATTTCCGCCATATTGGTTCAGCTTCCTTTCATCGTGGGCGCGCCGGTCGCCATCCTTCATTCTCTGGTGGGTACTGCGCCTGTCGCTCAATGCGTGGCTGGAACGATCCGACCGCTGGCGGTTCGGTCAGCACGGGCGAGCCGCGCCAAGCCACCATGCGGCACGATTCCAAGTCGGCTCGCAGTTGATCAATTGCGATGTCGTTCTGGTTGCGCACGCCTTCAAGCCAAGCTGGTACAACGCGATCTGCAACCATGAACGTCTGATAGTAGGCGGTGAGTTGCGGGGGACCATCGGTCGCGGTCGCACGCCACAAATCAAACTCTTTGACGGCGGCCTCCAGCGTTGTCAGTCGATTCTGAATCTCTTGCTCATCGCCTTCATTGAAGCGACGCGCCAGCCCGGTGCGCAGGTAGTCGATCAGGTTGCCGGAGGAGCTTCTGACCGCTTCGTAGAACTTCCTGCCGTCCGTGGTGTGGGCTACACCCATTTCGGCTTCGCAGATGTCCTTGGTGTTACGGAGCGCTGACACGTAGGACGGAAGCTGCTGGACAGTTGGGTCGGGCTTCGTGCCGAATGGCGTGATGATTTGGTTGTGGCGGTGTGCTTCGTAGAGTACGGTCGCGAGTACGGCGAACAGGACAAGGTTGCCGGCGACGATCAAAGTCTTGAACATGGAGCGCATTCCTCTGGACTGGGCACGCGATGCGTGAGGCGGATTGCAGGTGGGACCAGGATGTTCCTTGTGGTGACGGGCTTCATGCTCGTTGCCAACTCCCTTGGCTGTGTTGGGCAGGATTCCGATTTCTAATGCTAGCGCCCCGCCGTCGCAGGGCAAGGGCCCCGCTCATGCAGGCTGCTAGCTCTGTTCGCTTGTCCACTATGCTACCAAATCACGCGTCCAGGGACGAGGCCGGTTTTCGGCCACGGCCCCACGGTCCTCCAGCTTAGGGAGGTCTGTCCGGACCCTCGGAGTTTTGACGCGGCGCTGTCCTCATAAACCCTGGCGCACGGCCAGGATAGGGCAGCGAATCGCGTGCCGTTCGAGTCTTACCTACATGTCCGGATTTGACCCCTCCGGCCGATCGTCCCACCGGTCGCCGCGCTCCCGGACCCCCGATGCCACTAGCTCAATTGGCTAGCCAAGCGAATTGCAACTCTCTGCAGAGAATAGCGTTACGAGAAATGCCGAGAGTGCGGCACTAGAATCGGCACCATTTCGTCGTTTGCGCTCTAATGCCAGGGCCGCTGCAAGCTGCTGGGCAACAATGTCCGGCTCCGTATATCGGTGCTCCGACTTCGACGTGGCGTGGCCGGAAACAGCGAACAATCAGAAGATCGCAAGCATGGCGCACCATTAACGAGCAGTCGCAGGCACACAGCAGGAATTACCCTCGCTTGCGCGAGAATGCTCGTCGAGAGGCTTCAGTAGCCGCGTGGCAAGCGAAGACACTCGCACGCAATTGTTGTTAGAACAAGTGGAGCTGTCCCGACGATGCGCCCTCATCTCTGCGCTTCATTGAACCCACATTTGTCTCGCCTGAATGCATGCGTGTTGGGTCAGAGCCAAGCTCAGGTAACCCTGGGACGGTTTCTCCGCTGCCTAGCTCCCGCACGAATCCGCGCAGATTGAAGCCGTTACGGTAGACGCGCCGGCGCTCATTCGCCAAGCTGTTGCCCCAAATCACGTGGCCATAGAGAGTGCGCAAGGCCAGATTGATGGCCGTCATGTGCACGCAGCGCAGATCGATGTCCTGCCCAACGAACTCAAGTCCGGGACGAACCTTGGCGGCGGCAAGCAGCAGCCGCCCCGATCCGCAACAGGGGTCGCACACCGTTTTTTGCTCACACCATCACTATCGTCCGCAAACTCTAGCGTCAGACGAGCCATCGCCTCGCACACGGGCTCGGGCGTGAGAAACTGGCTAGCTTCTCCGCGTGCGATTGCTCCTTGAAAGACATCCCCTAGGATATCGGCCCGCGTACGTTCCATGATGACTGCCAGGGCGCCAAACGCACTTACAATGCTGTCGCAACCGCGCCTGCCGCGCTCGCCGTGGGTATGCTTCTTGACGGTTTCAAGATACGTCGCTTCCATCTGGCCGCCGGACAAGGCACAAAGACTCATCGGCAAGAAATCCTCAAAGGCCTGATCGCGGCTCACGCCGGAACGGCGCGCGGTCTCATCAAGTAACGCGACGATCTGCCGACTTTCCGGATGCGCGAATGTCTCTCTTGCCAAGCGTCGTGCGGTATGGTGAGGCAGAGCTTGGCAGGGACATGACGACAGGTCAACCCAATTGAACCGGGCTCAGTACGGTTGGCGACATGCCCGGACGACGGATAGGTGGTGGTGCCTCGGAACCACGAGGGCTCCACCGCACAAAAGCAATACCCCTCCGCTTCGCGCGGTCATTTTGGCTCCGCGCGGTCGAGGGCGGCCGCCAGCAAAGGGTCGTAGGCACGCAGAGATGCCTTCAGGGACACGATTTCCCCTGGATGTGCCCGAGCAACGGGTTCAGCCTGAGTTTTGCAGATTTCGGAATGATGTCGTCATGATTGAGCGCCCAGACGTTGAGCGTCGACGCTAATGACTCAAGCATCTGTAGCCGTTTGGCGACGTCCTCGGCTGTCCCTGTTCCGTCGTGAGTATCTTCGATATCCATGCTGGTAGATTGCCAGGAAATCATTGCCAGGTCAAACCGCCACAGATCTATCACCGGAGTGGATACGAGCTCGCTCGCGATGTCGTGCTAGGTAGCCGACTCAATAACAACTTCTGCTGGGCAGACTGGTTCTTGGCTGGTGCCTGCTCTTGAGGCTGCGGTTCAGCCGGCGGCAAATCTTCCGGGCGCAAACGATTGAGTATTGCGGCAAAGTCGCTGGCTGCGGGATCCGCGGCCATGCTTGAAAGGAGGACGATTGGCTTGTCGTTGTGTGCAGCCCACTCGATGACTTCTCGTTCGTCATCGATCGCATCGCGAAGTACCCCAATCTCTTCCGTGTTCTCGCGTACGACCTCGGTTATGTGCTCAAACCGGTCGTGAATCTCGGCAAGCTGTTCCTCAACGACGCTCCTGAGCTGGCCGATGGCGTCGAGTATTGCTTCGATGTCGTTTCCGCCTGGTGACGACTTGGCCATAGAATGCGATCTTGCCCGACTCGCTGGTCGCTTGACAAGTGCGTTCGGCGATCGTCGCGGTTGGCAACGGCCGACGTCCCGCGTACGCTTACGGTATGGCCGAGAAACCGCACAAACGCCGCGACCGCTACGACGTCTCGGGAAACGTCGAAGCCCAGTATGTCGACGACGCGCAAACGGTACTCGTCAATAAGCTAGGCATGGTCGAACTCAATCCCCTACAAGCCGCCGAAGAGCAGGCCCTGGCCCGGGCGTACGGGCAACTGCTCGGCGAGGTGCGTAGCGATACGCCTATGTCATGTGACTTGCTCCGGCACATTCACGCCGCCATCTTCGGAGAGCTGTATGATTGGGCAGGGCGCTGGCGGACCGTGTGGATCAGCAAACCCGGGGTCACGTGGCCACCGCCGGATTTCCTGGGCCAATCGATGGGGGAGTTCGAACGGAGCGTGCTCACGCGCTTGCCAGCAGGCGCCATTGCAGACGACGCCAGCTTCTGCCGAGCGGCGGGCGAAATCCAAGGGGAGTTTCTGACAATCCACCCGTTCCGCGAAGGAAATGCCCGGACGATCAAGCTTCTTACCGACCTGTTGTCGGTGCAAACTGGTCGGCCGCTCCTAGCCTACGACAATTCTCCCGGTGGAGCCGACGCATATATCGATGCAGCTAAACAGGCGTTCAAACGGGACTATGAGCCACTTGCTACGCTGATCGCCGAGGCGCTTGCGCGGAGCCGCTGAAGATCGCCTCCAGTTCGCGGCGAATCGAATGCCGCAAGGTTTCGTCAAACGCAGGCAACCCCTCGATCATGCTGTTGCGCTCTGAGACGTCCAGAATGCGAGAGATGCACTCCGCGTCATCGCGCAGGTAGGGCGACGCGTCACGAAGCGTGGGGCCGGTACCGGGGATCGGGTTCATACTTTAAGTATACCACGCCCTGGCTCCCCAGGGCCATGTTGGTTTTTGTTGGTGTTGGTGGCCGTGGTTTCCCGGGGAAACCTTCGGCCACAATGGCTTGCCGAAGCCAAGAACGATCAAGTCCAAGCCTTTATGCGAGTGCGGCAGCCAGATGGCGGTCAACCTGGCGTCTCGGCCTCGTGTAGCGATGGTGCGAGGTGCGCCGCAGGACAGCGGGGGATTGCTCGTCTCCGCGGCATTTTGCCGGCGGCAGCGTCCGCACGGAAAAAGGCGAACTCGGAACGCCGCCACTGAGCAGTCGCACGTAAGCCTGGAATTTCGGCAGGGACAGCAAGTCTTCGGGCAGCAGCCCCCCGCCGAACTCGCTGGCCAGGGTTTCTGCATCCCGCTGCGAAACCTGGAAAGCGACGGTCGTGCCCACATTGCCAAACATGCTCGCCCGCGTCAGCTCATCGAGCTGTTCCAGAAACTGCGTCGCCACGGTCAGCGATAGCCGGTACTTGCGGGCTTCCGAGAACGTCGAAGCAAACGCGTCGGTCGTAAACGAACTGAACTCGTCGATATAGGCAAAGAAGTCTCGACGACTCTCTTCGGCCGTGTCGGCTCGACTCATGGCCGCAAGCTGGAGGGCGGTGACGAGCAGCGCCCCAAGCAGTTCACTCGCATCGCTCCCCACCTTTCCTTTGGAGAGATTCACAATCAGAATCTTTCCCTCGTCCATGATCGTTCGCAGGTCGAGCGTGCTTCGGGGTTGGCCCACGATGTTTCGAAGCAGTGGGCTGCTGATGAAGTGGCCGATCTTGTTGAGCACCGGCAAGATCGCTTCGCCGCGGAGCCGAGCCGGCATCTGTGCAAACTCTCGTTCCCAGAATCGACGCACCGCGGGATCGCTCACCTGCTTCACCAGGCTTTCGCGATACTCGTCGTCGCCGAGCAGGGGCAAAATGTTGACGAGAGACGAACCGGGAACTTCAAGCAGGGCCAGCAGTGCGTTCCGCAGAATATGCTCCAGCCGAGGCCCCCACATCGTACCGTAGATCCTCTTGAACGCCGATACGACGCCCGAGGCCACGAGCGAACGCTGTGCCGGATCGTTACTGGCGAGCAGATTGAAGGAAAGCGGATGCGATGCATCGCCGACGTCGAACAGCACCACTTCGTTCGTGCGGTTTCGCGGAACGAACTCCAAAAGCGAGTCGGCTAGATCGCCATGTGGCTCGATACAGGCGACCCCGTGTCCAGCCCGAATGTCCGCGACGAGCAGATTCTGAAGCAGTGTCGTTTTCCCTGTACCGGTCTTCCCGATGATCGCGAGGTGCCGACGGCGATCGTCAACTGCCAGACTGACGATGTCCCGTTGCGAGCGAAACTGCGTGCGGGCGAAGCCGACACTGTCCGATCGTTTGCTGCGCGTGGCCAGCCCCGTCGGCGGCGGAAACTCACGGCTTTCGACCCGGGCCAGCTTTGGGACGCGAACGGTTTCATTTGGAGGATGGAACAGCGTCGCGACTTCTTCGCACGATAGGAGAAATGCTGGCCCCGGCCGGCGGGACCGATGAGGTTTTCCGATCTGGAACGCCCCGGTTCGGGGCGAATTGAAATGCCCGAGGCTACCGGCGAGCTCCTGTAGCCGCTCCAGAGCCTGCGCCCGTCGTGCCGCAGGCGCTGAAAGGAACACGCGGAGCTGTGCCTCGAACAGGTGCCGACCCAACTTGTCGGAAGCCGACTGCAAGTCCTCCTCTCTTTCGTGGAGTCTGGATCCCGACACGCTCAACATGCTGCGCGATCCCCTATCGGCCGCCCTCCGGGCGGGCGCCCCCAGCAGCCGGGCCAGCAGCCGTTGCCACAGCCGATGCGACAGTGCGGCCTTGGCATAGAATTCGCCGAGCCGTGGCCTCGCTCGAAAGAACGGATGGTCCAGGCGACGCAGCGTACGACGAGCTTGTGCCGGCCGCTTGTGACCGGCCGGACGCACCACAAGCTCCAGCCGTCCCATGAACCCGTCACGCTCCAAGTGATCGAGTGTTGTAAGTATTCCCATGAGTGGGTCCGCCGTGACGCGATTCAAGGCATCCTCGAACTGGCCGTACCGTTTGCACGGAAACAGATCGGGCGCGAGCACCAAGTCGATGCTCCAAGTTTCAATGCCTTCGGCAGCGTCCAACGCGCCGTAAGGAAGACGATCCAGCGCAGCGTCTGGGTAGCTTGCGTAGAGTTGCTCTTCGACAAGCGGCCGGAGGACGTTCTGCCCGGCGACGAATAGCCCCACGCTGTCGTTCTGGATTCCAAAGATCAAGCGGAGCGGCAGCCGACGAGTGTTGGCTTGGTGAAATGCGGCAAAGGCGTGCTCGGCGTACAATGGACCGCGGTCGTTTGTTGCTGTTGTGCGGATTCGAAGCAGCATGCCGAGAAAAATAGCACAGATTGGCTTATCAGTCGAGAACCATCCTGAAATGAACGCGCGTGGTTGTGTCGGACCGGAGCAGCATCAATTGAGGCGAACGGGCACTCAGGACACGCCCTCATTTATCGCGAGGGCAGAGCCGATGCGGGGCATTAATATTGCATTAATATCCAGGGCGCGCTCGTGTGAGCGTGCTGGAATGCACCCATTTGCTCTTTACGGAGCTCTTGGACACGACAAGGAAAAAGTCGGCGGCCCGAATCGCGGCTTCAATGTTAGACAACTTAGCTGCAAGGCGCATTTGGGTTCGATTCGATACACCATAACCCCGTTTGCGTAGCTCTGCTGCCAGCACAGTGGTACCCGCCGATTGCCCAGCCGCACTATTGGGAGTCCCCTTCGAGTTCTGTTAGGTCCTCGACGTTGGCCATGTCGGCGAGCATCTTCGTGTACCGTCGGAGTGTTTCTTGTAATGCGGATAGTTCGTCACGAAACTCTCGGCAACGGGTGTCGTCATCGAAAGCTCCTGCGAGCGATTCCTTATGCCACTTGGCAGTGAAAGGACGGACGACTTGGTTGAGTACGACGATGGCGATCTTGGCGAATTCTTCGCAATGGCGTCCTTGCCGCTTGAGCGTCTCCCGGGTCAGGCCGAACAAGGCATGAATACTGTCGAGCGCGGTCTTCTCGTCACCATGATCGGGTTGAAGATGCCGAGTCGTGATACGGGTTAGCAATTCGATATACAATTCCCAGGCCGCGTCCCGGTCCCGGTCCTTCGGCTCCCAATCCATGTTCAAGAAACCGGCATTGATACGCAGCCCGGTCATGCTCCATTTGTCGAGCCATTCTTTCCACTTCATTTCCGAATCCTCTGGTTCAACTTACTCGACACTATACACGGGCGTGAACGGCGGGGCAGGTTGACCATTGAGGAACCGTTCGCGGACCACCTCAATGTTCTCTTTCTTGACCGCCTCGCCGCGCCCGAGTGCGATCAGCCGTTCGATCTGCTGCGGACGGGCGTCGTCCAATGAGAACTGACCGCGCGGTGCTTTGTAGTCGATGCGGTGGAAGCGGCGATTGAGCAAGAGCATTGCCTGAGCGTTGGCGGCTTGCTGCTGAGCATTCATCAGGATTTCGACCAGTCCGGCGTTCCAGCCGAGAATGCCTGATCGATGCTTCTCCGCGACGTTGAATGGAGTGCTCGTCGTGCCGATGCTCTGAATGTCGATGTCTTCCAACCGCTGGCCGCGGAAATGAACTGCTTCGACCAGCGCGGCGAGCGTTGGACTGTTGGCCCAGACTCCACCATCGACGTAACTGTTGTTGCCGTGATTTGGAAAGCGCGCCGCGGCAAAGTATGTCGGGGCGGCGGCGGTGGCCAACGCGACTTCAACTGCCGGCGCGTCGTAATCGTGGCGCAGGTGACTGTGATGAGCCGTCTTGAGCAGAAATATCCTGCCGCCGACTGCATCGTATGTGGGAATCACCAGCGGCCGCTGCGACTCCCCGAACTTCCGCTGGCCGAACACTTCGGTGAGCGCCGCCCGCAGTGCCAGATGCGAGTGCTTTGGTTGAAACAGATGCCGTAGCACTCCCGACCACCGGCGAGCCAAACTTGTGCTGGGAAAAATCGTTGGCCCGCGATTCGTGTAAAACTCGACAATCTCCGCCGCAGAAAGCCCCAGCCCCAACCCGAGCGCGATGATCCCACCCGTCGAAGTCCCGGCAATCAGATCGAAATGATCGACACACCGATGTCCCGTGTCCTTCTCCAACGCCGCAAGCACCCCCGCCGTAAACGAGCCTTTGATGCCGCCGCCGTCGAGTGCAAGGATACGATAGGTCACCGATAGTCCCCGGGGTTGGCCGGTAATGCCGGAACCGTTCGCTCGTACTCGATTCCCTCGCCAATGTGACGGTGCCATTCTGCACGCGTTAGGTTCCTGCGCACTCTTCGACTGGCCATCCGTGCCAAGTCCGAAGTCGCAATGACAGATCGTCGAACTCGACCGTCTCCACCTATTGAAATGACGTGTTCTCCGTTGGGACTCAAGGTAAGCTTCGGAACGCCACGTTGGTGATTGGTAACCACTATCGCTTCAGCGGATTCCTCCGATAAGCTCCAGCGCCGTACTGTGCCATCCCTGCTCCCTGACACAAGTTCCATCCGCTCTGGATGGAATTCCAAACAAGTGACTGCGTCGCCATGTCCTTGAAGTCGTTTGGGGGCCTCTTCTAGATGTTCCATGTCCCACACGAGAATTGAATTGAATGCACCACCAGCAGCTAACAAGCGGCCATTTGAAGAAAACTGCAGACAAAGGCCCGCATTTATAACGTTCGCAGAGCCGCTGCCTCGGTTTCCGGCGTCAGGAAGCCGCTTGGCGACAAGGCTGGACGCATTCAAATCCCAAATGCTTACTTCGCCTCCAATCGCCGAACTGGCGAGCCACTGGCCGTCTGAAGTCATGGCTACGCCAACGCTATCTTCACTGACGCGCTTGGCTGCGTCTCGAACGTTCTTCCACACCCACAAACCTTTGCTCTCACAAACAGCGGCCATTCGAGTGCCGTCTTCGCTCAACGCTATTGAAATGAAGCCGAGTTTGGGCGGGACGCTCCCAAATGAGTTGGTTTTGCGATCCCACAGCAGGATTCCGAGTGAACTGCCGAAGGCGACACGTTCGACCAGCGATGCCGCCGCCGCACAACGTACGCCGATATGATTGTAAGGAAGCCCACCCAGCTTCTGAAACAGGCCGTCATCCACGTCCTCCGGCACGAGATTAACGCTCCCCTTCGGCCAACGTGGCACGGTGACGGTTGCCATGACGCCGGGTTCACGTGGTTCTTTCGTCTCCGGCCAAGGGAATGTGATGTAGTTGGCCTGCGACTTCGGATTAGCGGACGAAACAACCCTGGACTTGAGGTAATCGCAAATCAAAAGCCGATCTGAGTCAAGAAACGCAATCGCTCCCGCCCCCGGGAGTTCGTCCAAGTGAAGGTCGGGGACGCTGGCGAAATCATGATTCGCCCATTCGCCGTCGAGCATCCAGAGGCGAACGTCCCCAACAACATTTGCCGATGCTACAAGACTGCCGTCGGGGCTATATGTAATCGCAGAAACAATGTTTTCCTCACCGTATACGGGTCCGCTCCGATCCGGATTCGCTAGGTCATAAAACCAAAAAATTGCTCTGCCCGGTTGAACCGGTGATTCGAAAGGGCCAAATTGCAGGGGGTTTAGTGATGCTGCAACGGCGAGGGTCTTCTCATCCGAGGAGAGTGAAAAAGACAGGACGTTGCCCATGCGCCCCGTCGTGATGTTCCGTGCCTCGGGCTCCCCTCCGCTCAAATCCCAATAGAGAATGAGGTCCTTCCATGTCGTGAATAGACCGTGCGAATCGCTGGTGAATTGGGCGACTTCGCCTCGGTATCCAATGAATTGGACTAGTTCCCCTATGCCCTGCTGATCGGAAGTCAGCTTTGCCGAGACAGTCAGTTCCTCACCCCGGTTCCATAGCTGAATTGCACCATCTGCTTCGATTCCGGCGACAAGACGACCATTGGGGCTCAAGGCCAGACCGACTAGCACTGCGTTCGCATCAACAGTTGCTTCGACATCCAACGTAGGTGTATTCATGCCGAGCGACCAGATCCCCAATTGACCGTCCCGAGATACTGCCAGCAAATCGTTGTTGGGTTCGTAGTAAGCGACTTGAGCGCCAGCAATTTCTTTTGGCAATTCCAAAATCCTACGCGTAGGAACATGCCACATTCGCACCGAATTGGGATAGGTACATAGCAGACGGTCACCGTCAGCCGAGAACGTGAGGGCGATCGAGTTTTCGGCAGACAGGTATTCAGACGATTCAAACTCTTGCCTTAACCTGCTCTCGTAGGCTTCCCAGTGGATTGTTTTCTGCAATTCGGCAAATTGAGCGGAATCGCGATCAAGTGGATCAAAGGCATCATCTGACAGAGTGAAATGCTTGTGGCCGGGATTCTTGAGATCCCAAATTACCAGCCTGCCCTCACTCGTAACGGTTGCCAACTGCCCGCTAGACGAGTTCCATGCAATCGCCTGGATCGCTCCTCCAGACCCTGGCAACCTTTGACAAAAGCCGCCGCGATTCAACACGCTTCTGAGCCCCTTATCTACTAGCGATAATGCATTACCGCCTGCTTGCTCGTTGTACAGGAAGGCTTGCCTAGCAACCAATGCTGCAACCTCGTCTTCACGAAACTCAATCCCGATATCAGGTGCAATAACAGCGAGCTTTTGGCCGAGTGCTAGATTTCGCTGGCGCAACGCTTCAAGACGTCTCTCCTCGGCAAGGCGATACGAAATGAATGCAACGACTGCGGCGACCGTCGCTGCGACCCAAAGAGTCGCGAACGCAGCGATCAAGATGCGAAGTATACGCGAACGTTTCTCCGATTGGCGAACAAGATTGAACGAGGCTCGGAGTTCGTTCAGAGTCGTTTCAGTTGGCCCGATGGCGAGTTGAGTCATGGACTCCCGAATCCAAAGTCCGTCGCGATCGAGGCAGCGAGTAACCGGTGGATCGTCGTTATCACCGGCTGTCAAAGTTCCATCGAAGTTAATGGGAATCACGCGTTTGCCTGTCGCGGTAAATATCTCCAATTCCCGCAGGACGGGATCCGTGCCGGGTTCACGTGGAGGAACTGGGCGAACGGCGTGCGGCGAGCCGACGAGAACCAAACGACTGGTCTTCTTCAGCGCCCGTTCCCCAATTTTTTTCCAATTGTCCCCCTTCGCGTAATCCGCCGAATCAAGGAAACAATCGAACGCCTGTTGCTCCAATTGCTCGGCCAGAGCGACGGCATACACGCGCCCGTCGCTCCACCGGTAGGTGATAAAATAGTCGTAGCCATAGAACCAATCGAGAATGCGCTCGAACCAACCTCGGCGTGAAAGACGCGCGACGCGATCTAGGACTTCAACGTCATTCGTTTGATCGGTATCTTGTGCATCGGCGATTTGATCGAATTGCTTTTCGCGAAATGCGTCCATCGCCTTACCCGACGAAGCGTGGGTCATCTAAACTCGGCAGGTTCGCCGATGTAGCCATAGTCGCCGTGCGACCGAATCCAGGCAATGAATGATTCTACCAGTGCTGCCGGAAAGTTGCACTTATGCCCACGACCGGCGCACACGTCGAAGCTGTCGTAATTGCGGAACTTCTTAGGAATCTTCGGACCGGCCGCGCCCCAGTAAAAAAACTCCTCGCCAATCAGCACGGCGTTCGCCTGCGTATCACGCTCGACGTTGCCGACATTCGGACTCCCGTCTGCGAGGCTATGGTGCGAATCTTCTTGAATCCACTCGCCGGTCTTCGGATGACGATGGTAGATGTTGTCACCGTACGCCTGCTTCAGGCTTCCGCATAGATTGGGTCGCTTGCGTTCGAAGCGAGCGTCCAACCAGTATTCGTCGAAGCTGAGAATCTTGGCGACTCGCATTGCGAAGACGATGTAGCCATCCAGGCCGAAGCGTTTCGAACCGGTGCCAACAATCCAGTCGCCCGGTTGCGCCTTCGCTCGTATCTTTGGTTTGCAGGTCGCCAGCGTGCAGACTCCGTGAAAGGGATTCGGTGCAAATCCGAAGTCTCGCCGGACAATGTACGAGTAGAGTTTCACCCCCGGTCCTTCATTGGCATTTGATACGCGCGATGTCACGTTTCGGCCACGCCGTGCCGTCCGGCTTTTGCCAATTGTTGAGGTCTCCGACAATCGCATCCATGATCCGGTCTGACTGCCATCCGACGACCGCATCTGCATACTTCTCCAGGTTTCTGGGAAGGTCTGCTTCGGTGCTTCCCTGCGCCCATACGCCCACGATCCGCTTTTCCTGCTTGTGAGCTTGTTCGATTTCCCAATCAACCCACGGGCGCGAATGCGTTTCCTTGCCGACCAGGACGACCACCGTGCCAGACCAAGAAATCTTCATTCGGAGCAAGCGTTGAATGACTTCCGGTTTCACCAAGCCTTTATCCAATCGTTCCTGGTTGGCGGGCTTCGCACGGATCGAACTGTTGCGGATGTCGTAACCCTTGCGGACCAGCAGGCTCGTCAGCTTGTCGACTTCGGCGTCATCTTTGTGGTGATGACTGATAAAGACGTGTCGTCGTTTACCGTCGTCTTTCATATCGCTCATACCTCCACTCCTTTCTCACATCCCGTTGCTGGCAGCCTCATCTGGCGGGCCGACGAACGATATCCGCCGTTGGAGCAAGTTGACTTCTACCGTCCCGCCGCAGTGTTTGCGGAGGTTCCGCCAGACTTCGTATCCGGCGAAAATGGCCTGCTCCCACTCGGCCAGCGAGCGGACATTCACTTCGCGGTCGCCGACCAGCGAATGGATCGTTTTGAGCAGGTGATAGTCGAGGCTGCCCACTCCGTCCAGGTAATTGTGCGTGCGGGTGTAGGTGTAAACGAGCTGCGAAACCAACTCCTCGATAATCTTCGCGCGGGCACCGTCCTCGACTTCGTCGATCTGTTCGTCGGCTTTGCGTTTGACTTTCAGCAGCGTGCGGGTGATTGGTGACCAACCGAGCACGGCAGCGTAGGAAAAGTGGAAGACATCATGGAAACGGTAACCGTCGTCCTCATAAGCGTTGTCAGTCAATTCGTCGCCGATCTGTTGGCCGTCCCGGCTGACGATGACCCGCACAGAGTCGCCTTCCCGTTGCTCTTCGAACTGGATTGTGAATTGCCGGGGAATTTGCTGATCCGTCGGGAATTCCTCGTCAAAGAGGTGACTTCGCTCCGAATCAAAAAGCGTTCCCTGATGGTCGCGGCGACGTGCGGGCCAACGACCGCGTGTCTTTTCGAGGTTGCCTTTCGCGATGTCTTCCAAGTCGAGACCGAACTTGCTGGCTACATTGGCGATGTACCACAGCAAGTCGCCAAGTTCCTCGGCCACTTGTTCGTCAAATCGCTCGTGTGCGCTGCCGTCGCGGAGGAATTTCTTGTACTCGGACAGAAGCGTGCCGACTTCCCCAGCAAGACCGAGCAACGGTACGAGTTTCCCCTTTTCATCGTCCTCGGCGACTTGATCAGTCTTTGCGGATTCGGCTTGGTAGGTGCGGAAGTCCATCTTCACTGATACTTGTGGGTTTGTTCGATACGGTCGTTGATTCCCCACTTGGGCGGATACCACAGAGGGAGCGGTTCCAAGTTCGGTTTGTGTTTTTGCTTAATGCGCGTCCGATTTGCCACGCCGTTCACGTTCGGATGCCGAACGCGGGCATATTTGCTGATCTCGCAAAACAGGTTCTGGCAGTCGATCAGTTGCAGCGGCCGTCCCCATAGGCTTTGAAACCCCAGTTGCAGCCGGTCGAATTCCTCAACCTGCCACTCGGTGACCAGCTTGATGATGTCTGTTTCCGTGAGTCCGCCCAGCGAAGAAAAACACTTGCTAACGCCATCGATGGCACCGGGACCAGGAACGACGAATTCCATTTCTGTAAAGTCGCAAATGTCGCTGTAGTTCAAATCCGTGACGTACTGGTATGCCAGAAAATCGCCAATCATCGGATAAGACAAAAGTATGTTGAAGGCGTCGCGCATGGATGCGGCGTTTGCGATCCGGTTCGGAACGCCGTCGTCCATCATTTGCTCCAGCAATTTCAAATGGCTGCGGTGTTTCTTGATGCTGCCATTTTTTCTGCTGCCCGAAGGCATGATGTACGCGGCCGAATAGATCGTTAGCTTGCGGTCCATGGCTTCGCTCAACACGCGGTCGTAGCGATCGAACGAGTAGCCATCGTAGGTCAAGTCACCAAGCTCTTGATTCAACAACTCCCAAGTTTCGATCTTGTTGAACAGCTTGAACAGGATCGTGCGAAAAAACACTTCGTCCGTCGTTTGCGGGCCGCGATAGATGACGTTGCGGATCAGGTATTGGCTGACTCGATCCGACGCGCGATATGCGTTGGTGAACTTGTAGGTTTGCAGAATCTCGTCGTCCGTCCATGGGTGTGGCCCGCCGAAATAACGCCGGAAGAAGACCGCTTGCCGCTCCGCGGCGAAGCGCCAATAGGTGTCGTACACCTCGGTTGGCTTCGCGGGCGCGAGCGCGGTCGAAAGAGGCGTCGCAAGGTTCTTCCTGGCAGCACGTTTTTGCGCAGCTTCGATTGGCCAAAACGTCTGCTGAAGTTGGTTCGCACTCATAATTGCTACACTCCGAGTGGTCGGATCTCCCGACCCGACAATTCTACCGACCGAAGGGCTCCCTTGCACCAACGCATGTAAGTTGCACGGTCGGTGGCGGCCTCGCGCTCGGCAAAGTGGGGCGGTTGGGAGACGTCCGGAGGCCGCCCCACAACAGCGGTCGCCATGAGTCACGAACGTGCAGGCAGGCAGCATGTCAATGGCCATTGCCTCTACGAACGCAGGGCAATGAGCCACCGTCACCCGATGGCTTGACATGCGCAGCGGAAAATCCCACCAACCGCAATTCGCGGCAGCGAATCGCGCAGTCAATCTGAGGATATTTGGCGGTCTGCAAAGGGCAACATTCGTGACCCATGTCGAACCGACAGGACCCGTCCTGAGTCATCAAAGAGCACACTGATCAAGCCTCCGCCTCGGTGAAGCTCCGCCGGCAGCAGGGACATTGGCCGTCGAAGCCGCGGGCGAGTGTGCTGAACGCTGAGGGCTGCGGCAGGCTGAGGATCGCCCGAAACGCGAGTGGCGCCCGGTGGGCGTAGTGGCGGTAGGTGATCCCCCCGGCGGAGTGGCCGAGGATTTCGACAGACGACTCTGGCACGTGCTCGTCGTAGTAAGTTGCGCATGTCTTGCGGAGATCCTTGAGCACCCATGGACGCTCTTCTCCCGATTCGATGTTCCGCTTGGGTGCGACGCCGGCCAACTCGCAGAGATGGCGGAATCGATTGTTAGGCCGGCTTCCACCCCCAGCGAAGACCGAAGCGTCGGGGTCTGGGCGCTCGGGCCGGATGCTCTTCAGGTGCAGCTGGACCGTGCGGTTCATCGGCCGCCAAAACACCTTACCGGTTTTGACACGGCGGTAGTAGAGCCAGCCCCAGGGGCACGGCTCCTTAATCTCGCGGTCAGGCGACTGACGACCCCATGAGATGTGCCGCCAACGAATCGGTTCATGGAACGGCAGCGTCTTCCAGACCGTTCCGGTATCGACCCCGTAGTTGAAGAAGACCACCAACGCGCATCGCCAGTACCGCCCAACAGGCCAAGGATGGCTCCAGCCCCGAGGGCGACTCATCTGATGCGTCGCGAAGTAGAGGGCGTTGATCTCGGGCTTGGTGAGGTAGTGCCGCCCGGCCACGTCCCGCTGCGGCTTTAGCCTGGGGAACCGAGGCAGCGCGTCGACAAGGTCGTGCTCCCAGGCCCATGACAAGACGGCTCGCAGGTGTGAGCGCACCTTGTTTGCGGTGCGTCCCGGGTTGGCCCCTTGTCGTGAGGCGGCGTCTTCGTGGACCCAGTCAAGAAACTCGCGGATCTCCTTCCTGCCGAGGCATTCCAGCGGGACCGCGCCACCCCATCGCGACCACTTGCGGAGCGTTGTGGCGTATTCCTTGCGGGTTCGCTGAGCTGGGCTGCCGGAGCGGAGGTACTTCGTTACGACCGATTCGAGTGTCGTCGGCATCGTTGGTCTCCAACGCCGCCAGCGACTTCTCCAACGTTCGATCCATACCGACCGGCAGCGCAGGCTGTGCGTCCTGCTAAGTCGAGAAGAGTTTCGGGGCCTGCCAGCCCGCTGCTGGCGAGCCTGCCTCTAGAATAGTTGGCGGTTCGGACTTGTTTGCTGCTGATTCCGGCGTTCAGGACGGCCTCGGTCACGTGCTCCTTAGGCACTTCGGGGATGACAGCGCAGGAAGCGGATGTCATCGTTTCGGCCATGCATTCCAACACCACGTTCCGTAGGCTGGCACAACGCAGTTTCCAGCGCGGGTCGTGAACGCCGAAGCGCGCCAAACACGGATCGATCCTCGGATGAGTTGGGCGCTGTGGCCGATGCGCGTTGCCGAACGACCAAGGTAACCCGACGGCGGCCAAGAACCGTTGCCTTCAATACCCGCCCGATCCGCCGCTCAAGTTCACCGCCTCGTTAGTCGCGTGCACGCCCGTAGTGCATGGCGACCGCGCCGTTGCTGAGCGGCTTCGCCGAGACCAGCTCAAGCCGTCGCGTGCTGGGCAGCCCGCTCTGGTACAGGGTCGGGCCATGGCCGGCGATCCTGGGGTGAACGAGGAACTTGTACTCGTCGATCAGATCCAGCCGGTCCAGCTCGGTCGCAAGCTTGCCGCTACCGAGGAGCACGCCGGCAGGGGTCGCGTCCTTGAGCTTCTGCACGCTCGTGCGCAAGTCGCCGGCGATGTGGTGACTGTTGGCCCACGGGAAGTCCGTTCGCGTCGACGAAACGACGTACTTCGGCTTGGCCTCCAGTTTGAGCGCCCACTCGTGCATCGACGGCGGCTTCTCCTCGTCACCACGGGCGACCGCCGGCCAGTAGCTCTCCATCATCTCGTAGGTGACGCGGCCCCACAGCATCGCCCCGCCCTCGTCCATGAGGCGGGTGAAGAAGGCGTGCGTCTCATCGTCGGCGATTCCCTCCTGGTGGTCGACGCAGCCGTCCAGGGTGACGTTGAGGCTGAATGTCAGAAGTCCCATGCGAGTCTACTCCGAGTTTGGCAGTCCGCTTTACTGTACGCGCTGCAAGCGGCAGCAAGCAAGCGGCTTTCACAGGTCTTTCGAAAGCACGTCGGCATGTCGACCCGAACAGTGTGCGGCCAGCCTTCTGCGTGCACAGGACACGCCCTCATTACGCAGACGGGCCGGTCGCCCAATCGACTCAGGGCGATGTGTCCTTAGCGGATTCAAAACCTCCGGTTTCTGCCGGCGGGCAGTCTTACGGCCGGTGACTTGCACTAGCTTGCGTAGCTTGAGTTTGCGTGCAGCCAACCGCTAAAATGGGAGGGTTGCATACTGAAGGGCTTCCTCAATATGCAGGGCTTACTGAGGACGTTTCAATCTAATAACAAGTTCGGCCCGGCGGGTGGTACAGGTCAACCTCAGACAGGAGAAATCTCGTGGCGACCTCCGGTATGGAACGGCTTCTTGGGGACTGGGCAGGGGCCTGGTCGTCCCACGATGCAGAACCGATCCTCTCTCTTCACCGATGACTGCGTCTACGAGGACGTGCCCCTCGGCATTGTCAGCCGCGGCAAGGAAGAACTCCGCGCGTTCGCTGACGCCACTTTCGCAGGTATCCCTGACATCCGGCGGGAGCTGACGGCCGGGTTCGTGGCCGGCACCTCGGCGGGCATGGAGTGGGTCATGTCCGGCACGCACGCAGGCGACTTCCCCGGTATGCCGGCGACCGGCAAGCGGTTCTCGGTTTGGGGGGCGTCCATTCTTGTACTCCGGGACGGGCTGATTCAGCGCATCGCCGACTACTGGGACGCCGCCACCGTGATGAGACAGGTCGGCCTACTGTCTCCGCAATAACGACGGCGCGTGGCAGCATCGGCCGAACCAGGCGCTGCACCTGACCGGGGCCGCGTCATCGGTTTCTGGAGTTGTGAAGCTCGCCTATGCGGCCCCGGCAGGTGAGCTTGGTCGTTATACGCCACGTGCGGCAAGTACGGGCATCAGCAGTGAAGCGAGGGAAGGAAGGATATGACGCTTAAACGGATGGACAACGTCCTCATCGTTGTCGACGATCTCGAAGCCGCCAAGGCGTTCTTCATCGAACTGGGCCTCAAGCTCGAGGGCGAGACGACAGTCGAAGGGCCTTTGGTCGGGAGCCTGATCGGGCTCAAGGATGTCCGGGCCACCCTCGCGATGATGCGGACTCCCGATGGGCAGGGCATTGAGCTGGACAAGTTCCACACGCCCAACGCGATCAGGTTTGGGCCCGTGGACGCGCCGGTGAACACGCTGGGCATCCGTCGCGTCATGTTCGCCGTCGATGACATCGACGCTGTCGTTGCGCGCATGCGCGCCCACGGGGCCGAGCTCATTGGCGAAATGCAGTACGAGGACACGTACCGGCTAGCCTACATCCGCGGGCCTGAGGGCATCATTGTCGCGCTTGCCGAGCAGCTCGGCTAAGGCGTCCCTGGTAGCAAGCGAGACTCGGGTTGGCAACCATCCGTTCACTGGCGTATAACTCCACCGTTAGGCCGCCTACGCCGCCATGAGTTCCGAACCCAACAATTTTGTCGAAGCATTCAAGGAGGTCGCTGACCCGATTCTGGCGCGCCAACACGGCGTCCGTGCACTTGGTGCAGATGGGTTACATCCGGCGGTATCGTGACTCGAGCAGCGCGAACAGTCCGAAGGCCAAGAATCCAAGCGCCACCGCCGTGAGCAGAAACCTCCCGAACGTCTGCGCCAG
>JBGSYQ010000035.1:0-8230 GCA_041750795.1 Pirellulales bacterium
CATCGCGCCGCAGCGCAAGGCCGTCGAGCGGCTGTTGGACAAGGCCAACTCCATTCTCTGGACCGGCTCGGCCGGCAACCAACGCGCCGGCTTGTTCCAGGCCATTCTTACGCCCGGCGAGCAGATTGCGCAACTGTCGGCCGCCGGCCCCTTGCGCGTGCTGGCGATCGGCGGCGACGAGATCGACGTGGTGGCCGGTCCGGCGGCGCCTTTGGGCTGGCAAGACGACCGGCGCTTCGAAACGATTGCCTGCGATCTGCCGCTCGACCAGTTGCTGCTCGTCTATGGCACCGGCTACCTGGCCTTCTGCGACGAGCTGACGCTGCGCACGCTCGACACGCAACTGGCGCTGGCGCTCAAATCGAGCATGCACCGTCCGGCCGCCGAGCTGGTCGAGCTGGCCGACGACGTGCTGGGCGACTTTCCCGGCATCGACGCCGGCGACCGCGTGATGCTGCTCATCAAGCGCCGCGGGCGCGAGAGCACGGGCGATCGAAAATCGGCGCGCAAGTAGCCGGTCGCTGCCTGGCAATACGGCGGCTCGGGAGCACCGCGTACCGTGACGCCGGGCGCACCTTGACGCGGCACCCAAATGCCGTAGACTCGCATAAGCAGCCAACACGCGCGGGAATGGCGGAATTGGCAGACGCGCCAGGTTGAGGGCCTGGTGGTAGAAATACCGTGCAGGTTCAAGTCCTGTTTCCCGCAGTTTGCTTGTGCGCGGGGCGTTGCCAGCGCACTCGGCTTCAGGCATGAGCCATTTCTGGAAGCGGTCATCTACCGAGTTCGTGCGGTTGGGCCGCACTACCGCACTTCAGTAGCGGGAATGTCGACCCGTTCGACAGCCGGCGCGTTGACCATGACGCAGAAGGGTAACAGCGTAGAATTACGGTGTCGTTTCAGGCCCCTGTGTCCCACAGTGTTTCATCGATGACGACCAGCCATCCGCACTCGTACAGTTGCTGCCCGCGACGCGCTTGACCGCCCGATTCGGCTGACGGACAATGCACGCACGGTCTCACGTTCTGCGAAGGACCTGCCGATGCGCTACTTCAGCCCGCTACTGTCGTTGCTGCTCGTGGCCGCAAGCTCTGGGATGCCCACGTGGGCGGCCGACCCGCCCGACACAGAATCGAACGCGTCGCCGGGCGCCACCGAGCGCGACGAAGGCGCCGGTTATGCCGACCCGCGCGACGCCGTACTGCTTCCCGAGCGCATAGCCCAACGCGACTACATCCGCGAAGTGAGCGAGTTGCTCAAAGCGCGCCAGTTTGACGAGTTGAACGCAATCTACAAAGAGCTCATCGAGAGCAAAGCGCGTTTCGCCACGGGCGATCCGAAGCTTGCCTGGTACTACTACGGCGTTACATCCTGGCAAATCTGCCCGCCGAATCAACGGCCGCTGGCCTTGTTCAAGCTGTTGCGCGACTGGAAGGAACTGCATCCCGACGTGCTGGCCCCGAAGCTAGCCGAAGCGATCGTGCAGCACGACTATGCCTGGTATGCGCGTGGCGGGGGATTTGCCCACACGGTGACACCCGAGAACGCCAAGCGCTATGAGGACCGCCTGGTCAAGACGCGCGAGCTGTTGCTCGAAGCGTTCGACGTGCAAGGCCAGGATCCGCATTTGCACGTTGTCGAAATCGACGTAGCGCGCTCGAGTGGTTCGGGAGTCGCGAAAATGCGAGAGCAGCTCGACAAAGCGGTGGCAATCGATCCCGACTACTTGCCCGCCTATCGTTCGATGGCCTTCTCGCTGTTGCAACGCTGGTATGGCGCTCCGGGCGACCTCGAAGCCTTTCTGGACGAGGCCGTCGAACGTACCAAGGAGAAGTGGGGGCAGAGCTTGTACGCGCTGCTGGCAGTGTACTCCAACAGGGAAGGCGACCAGATATTCACCAACACAGATGTCGAATGGCGCCGCATGAAAGCCGGGTTTGAAGACCTGCGCCAGCGTTTTCCGGAAGTCATGCTATATCCCAACCTGTATTCCCAGTACGCCTTGTACGCCGACGACAGGGAAACGGCCGCTCGCGTGTTCAACGAAATCGGCGATCGTTTCGACCGCCAGACCTGGGGCGCTGGCGTGACCTTCGACCGCATGCGCAAGATAGCGATCGAGGGAGACACCCAGCCCGCGAGTCAGGTGTTGCTCCCAATGACGACTTACGTGTACTGCCTGCGATTCCATCCCGACACTCGCGAGCTATATACGGCGATTGCGCGGCGCAATCTGCCCGGCTGGGATCCGACCACCGGTCTGCTCGGCAAGGTAATCGACACCGGCAAGCGCATGCCATACAAGTTCGATTTTTCGAGCGACGGCCAAACACTGGCCATGGCCTCGCCGGATGGCGAGATTATCGTGCGAGACCTTCAATCCGGAGAGGACATCGCATCCGTCAAGCCGGGTAGTCCGCTCTACGACTTACGATTCGCGCCCGACGGTTCCCTGGTGGTCGGCGTCAGGCAGGCGAACCCTGTCGCCTACGTGTTTGAGGTGCAAGCCGAGACACTCCACGAGTTTCCGGTCGCCGACAACGTGTTGACGTCGGTGGCACTTAGTCCCGACGCCAAGATGCTGGCCACGGGGGAGAGCAAAAAGAGGTTTCGCGTCTGGTCGGTGCCCGACGGTCGCGAGTTGACAAGCGTCACTGATTTCACCTTCGTCATTGGCGCACTGGCGTTTTCGCCCGATGGCAGAACGCTGGCAGTGGGCCATGCCAAGGGCAAGACTCGTCCGCCCAAGGGAATGATCTCGCTGTACGACACCGCAACCTGGAAAAAAACCGCCGACATTTTCGCAGCCGAGGTGTACGTAAACAGCCTTTGCTATTCTCCCGACGGGACCATGCTGGCCTCCGGCAGCTACGACGGGCGCGTGAAGTTGTGGGACGTTGACTGAAGCTCCGCGGCGAGTTGTTGGACCATATCAAGCCCATCACGGCACTGGCCTTCAGCCCGGACGGCCAGTTGCTCGCCACGACGAGCGGCGATCTGACAACGCGCGTGTCCGACGTCACACAGCCGCCGCTCAACGGCGAAAGCGCCAAATAGCGCGCTCGGAGGGAATGCATAGCGCGTCTGTGCAGCGCTGGCTGCAAGCCCCGCCGCCGACCAGTGGAGCCGCGCAGAATCGATGGCGCCGAATGCGGTTCCACCGACCGTCCGACTCATCCCCGGCCGCTGGGCGTCAATTCGAGTTTCCTGAGGATCACGGCTCTATTGTCCTCCGTTGGCAGTTGCTCGAAGCCATACGTGGCGCACACGTGGTCGAACGAGCGGGCGTGAAAGAACGAGACGTGGGTCGCGTCGCGGGTGTAGTACCAGCGGCGGAATGACTCCAGGTCGGTCCATTGCTCGGTCATGATGCCCAGAAGGCCGCCGCAGCGCAGCAGCGCTTGCAAGCGGCTTATGTCGTCAGCCGGAGCGGTGAAGTGCTCGAAACACTCCGTCGCGAAAATGAAGTCGTAAGGCGGCTGCAATTCGATCGGTGCAAAGTATGGATCGTAGTTGGCGCAAGCGATGCCCTGTTGCTCGACCAGCAGCGACAGCGTCGGTCCGGGTCCGCAGCCGAAGTCCAGCCCGCGCATTGATGCATCCAGGTGCGTCAGCATCGGGTCGACGATCCGCCGCAAAAAGGCGACGTAGCCGGCATTCTCAATGCTGTTCTGGTGCGTACGATAGCGCGCGATCTGATCCTGCGGCGAGAGATAGTCGCGCGGATCGACGAAGATCAACGAGCACGCGTCGCAATGATAGTAGCGGCGCGCATCGGCGCCCGGTATCGCGACAAACACTTGCTCCGCCCGGCAGAGCGGGCAAGCACCTTCGAACCGCTCGCCACGTTGTCCGGTGCGTTCCACGCGCTACCTCGATTGGTGTCGGCCGCGCCGTTACCCGTCCGCAGTTTCGGCCGCTGGCCTGCGCGGTGCCCAGGCGAACAGCGACAACAGGGCGATCGGCAACGGCAGCATGCTGAACACGACCAGCGACGTCCCAAACGATCCCGTCATGTCGTGCGTGATCCCCGCGAAGAGCGGACCCACGCTGGACGCAGCGACATTGATGGTCATCAGCACGCCGCGGATTTTTCCGATGTGTCGCCGGCCGAAATAGCGGGCCCAAAGGGGCTGCGCCGTACCAAAGAAAACGCCCTGTGCGGCGCCCAGCGCCGCCGCGGCCAACGCAGCGGCAAGCGGCGTGCGCGCGACATACACCATGAACACGCCGCAGGCCAGCCCGGCCGTGCCCGTGAAAAGCAGCACCGGAGCGCGCACGTGGTCGGCCAGCGTTCCGCCGGTCAATTGCATCAGCGCCAGGCAAGCGGCAAATGCCGTCATGGCCACGGCGGCGTCCTGGCTGGTCAAGCCGCGCTCGTGAAAGATCGGCACCAGGCAGAAAAACACGGCCGTGTGAACCAGTGAGAAAACCGCCGTGCCAGCCGTCACGATCCAAAACGCAAACGTGCGCAGCGTCTCTTCCAACGTGAAGCCCCACCACAGGTCGACGCGAGCGCCGACGTCCGGCGTCGACGTTGGCGACGAGTGGGCTCCGTCCAGCAGGTGTCCCACGTCTTCGGGACGGTCCCGGAAGTACAACGAGAACAGCGGGAACAACGTACACCAGATTACGCCGCCCAGCAGGGCATACGCGCCGCGCCAACCCCATTGGGTGATCAACCACAGATTGAGCGTCGGAATGAGCAACATGGCGCCGCCCATGCCGAGCTGCCGGATGCCCTCGACCATGCCCAGACGCCGCTCGAACCAGAACGCCAGCGTGTTGCTGCTGGTGAATGCCAGCGCGCCGGGACCCAGCATTCGCAACAGGCAGAACGCCACCACCAGCATCGGCCAGCCGTGTACCTGTGACGTGACGAGACAGGCGATGCTGAACAAGCTGACGATCGTCAGCATGGACTTGCGAGGGCCGTGCCGATCCATCAGCACGCCCACGTAGGTGATGGGCAGGGCGCCCAGCAAGGTGCCGACCATGTACGCCGCGGACAGTTGCCCGTAGCTCAGTCCAAGCGAAAGCCGCATCGGCTCGTTGAAGATGGAAACACCAAACGTCTGGCCTGGCGCGCTGGCGACCAGGGCGGCCATGGTCAGCGGCAGCATGATCCAACCGTAGTACAGCGATCCGGCGCGCGGTGCTGCCCCCGCGGCTTCCAATTCCTGACAGGGTTCGATCGTACACTCGGCCATGAGGCTCCTTGGATTCATCGTGTCGTAAATTGCGTCGGTGGCGGCGTCCGCGCCGAGGGCAGTTCGTTGCATGCCTGGTTGCGCCGTCAGGACAATGTCGGTTGTCGCTCGTGAGAGCCGGCGGCGGTGCGCATCGTCGCCAGGTTCAGGTTCGGGTTTTGTCGTTGGTAGTACTCGGCCTCCCAGCGCGACTTGAACAAGATTGCGGTGTGCGCGTGCTGGTCTTCGACGATCGCGGAACCGTACGGCAACTGCAACGCGTTAAGTTCGTCCGGCGGCAGATCGATCCATCGCGCCAGCTCGAACGGCAATCGTTCGATGTGCGTTTCCGTGTTGTATTCGCTCTCCAGGCGGAACCGCACCACGTCGAATTGCAGCTCACCGACGGCGCCCAGGATCGGTTCGCGGCGCTTGGCTTGCGGTTCGTGAAACATTTGCACGGCCCCCTCTTCGATCAACTGCCGCAGCCCGCGCTCGAATTGCTTGCGCCGCGCAGTATCTCGACAACGAACGACCGCGAAATGTTCGGGCGAGAACTGTGGCAAGGCATCGAACTGAAACGGCTGCCGCTGGCAGAGCGTGTCTCCCAGGCGAAATTCCCCCGGGTTGACCAGACCCACGATATCGCCGGGAAACGCCTCCTCCACGGTCTCCCGGTCCTGGCCGAATACGCGGTGGGCGCGATTCAACCGCAGCTTCTTTCCGCTGCGCGGGTGCAGCACCTCCATCTCGCGCTGAAATCGGCCGGAGCAAACGCGGACGAACGCCACGCGGTCGCGGTGCCGGGGATCCAGATTGGCCTGAATCTTGAACACGAATCCCGAAAAATCACTGCACGTGGCCGAAATCAAGCCGCGATCGCTCGGGCGGTTCGTCGGCGGCGGGCTCAGCCGCAGGAACCCCTGCAAAAAGTGCTCGACGCCGAAGTTGGTCAGGGCACTGCCAAAGAACACCGGTGTGATAGCCCCCCCTAAAAAGCGCGCGGCGTCGAACGGCGCGTCAGCCGCTTCCAACAAGTGCACTTCATCCCGGGCGCGCAGCCGCGCGTCGTCCGACGCGTCGCCGTCGTCCAACGCGTCGAGCGATTGGCTGCGAAACTTCGAGCGGCGGTCTCCGCTGCGGTCCTCGAACAGGTGGGCCATCCGGCTTTGCAGATCGACGATGCCCGCGAAGTCGCGCCCCGTGCCGATCGGCCAATTCAGCGGGATGGCTTCGATCCCCAGCTTGGATTCGATTTCGGCCAGGATGGCCAGCGGCTCCTGCCCCGCGCGGTCGACCTTGTTGACGAAGGTCAGCACCGGAATCCCGCGCAGCGCGCAGACGCGAAACAGCTTTTCGGTCTGCTGCTCGACGCCTTTAGCCAGGTCGATCACCATCACGGCGCAATCGGCCGCCATCAGCGTGCGATAGGTCTCTTCGCTGAAGTCCTGGTGTCCCGGCGTATCGAGCAGGTTCACGCGAAACCCGTCGAACTCGAACGACAGCACGGTCGAGCTGACGGAGATGCCGCGCTGCTTCTCCAGTTCCATCCAGTCCGACGTGGCGGCACGTTGCGTTTTGCGGCCGCGCACGGCGCCCGCCACGTCGACGCAGCCGCCATAGAGCAATAGCTTTTCGGTCAGCGTGGTCTTGCCGGCGTCCGGATGCGAAATGATCGCGAAGGTGCGCCGCCGGGCCGTCTCGCGCAGGATGATCCGCTCGGCGTCCGGCTCCGTAGGGGTTCCGTTGGACATTTGCGAAATCGCGGGGGTTTTCAATTGTTCACAGGTACGACGCTGGTCGAGCGGCGGGCGAGCTAACATCGACTGCTTGTGGTAATTCGGCGCCGCGGTACTTGGCGGCCACGGCAACATCGGCCGCAGATGGTAGCAGCGGGTTATGGCAACCATGGATCGATCGCACACAGGGCGATCGGTTGATCCGCCACGTGCAACCGATCTGGGAAACCAGGCTGGCAATCCACTTCCGTGTCGATTGAGTCCCAGGGGTCGATCGAGCGCGGAGAATTGGCCAACCGCGGGATCAGGGCGGCGCACAAACGCCGTAGCCCGGGCACGATGGCCCGAGAGGTAGGGCAGTGGCAGCGTGTCTTGCCACAGTTGCCAATTCGCGGCCGCTCGGCAGATAACCGCCGAGGGGCAACCGTGACAACCAGTTGTGAGAACACCACTTAAGCCACATCATCCGAAGATTATAGCGATTGCACGAACCAACGGCAAGGCGAGACGAAAGCGCGGTACAAAGAGCAAAGTCAGTAGTATTGATAACCTAAACTAGTCGAGGATGCCCCGTTGTCGTTCGCCGCGAAGCGGCGTCTCACGAGCGAATCGTTTTGCGAAATCGGCCTTTGTCAAGCGGGAAGGATGCACCATGACAAAGCAGTCAACGGCAAGACTGGATCGAGCCGCCGTGCTTTGCATCAATGGCGGTTCGTCGAGCATCAAGTTTGCGCTTTACCACGCCGGCGAAACACTCGAGCGTAGATTGCACGGCAGCATCGACCGCATCGGCCTGAGCGGGACGCAATTCGCCTATCGCGAGGCCGTCGACAACCGGCAAGACACGCAGGGCATCGACGCCCCGGACTATAGGGCTGCCAGCAGATTCTTGCTCGATTGGCTCGACGAGCGGATTGGCCTCGAGTCGCTCTTTGCGGTTGGGCACCGCGTGGTCCACGGCCTGCAATTCGTGCAACCCCAGCGCGTGACGCCCCAGTTGCTCGACGAGTTGCGCCTCATCACGGCGTACGATCCCGATCATCTGCCGGGCGAAATAGCACTGATCGAAGCGTTTTGCCAGCGACAGCCAAAGCTGCCGCAGGTGGCCTGCTTCGATACGGCCTTTCATCGCACGATGCCGCGCGTCGCGTCGCTGCTGCCCATTCCACGACGCTACGACGCCGCCGGCATCCAGCGCTACGGCTTTCACGGCCTGTCGTACGCCTTCCTGATGGAACAGCTTGCACACGTTGCGGGCCCGGCCGCCGCGCGCGGCCGCGTGGTCCTGGCGCACCTGGGCAA
>JBGSYQ010000036.1:0-14852 GCA_041750795.1 Pirellulales bacterium
GTCAGCATCTGCTCTGCAAGGCAGGCACACGCAATGAGCAAACACTCCCAACGTTACATAGATTGAGCAATGCCCTGGCACTCCACATCAGTACCACATACGCATGACCTCAACACTCCAAGCCCAGGGCATGGCCTGGCAGTTTGCATTGCAAGAAGGCAAAGCATTGCAAGCAATCAAAACTGCACATGAAGCAGGACATGGAGGGCAGCCTGGCCGCGGTGCAGTTGGGCATCACGCTGGTCGGCGCGATTGCCGCCGCGACCGGCGGCGCCGGCGCCGAACAGGCGCTGTCCCCTGCTTTGCAGGAAATGGGTCTCGGCCACAACCTGGCGCGCGTGCTGGCCGTCGCCGTGGTCGTGGTCCCGTTGACCGGCGTGACGATCGTGCTGGGCGAGTTGGTGCCCAAATTGTTCGGCTTGCGCCACAAGGAATGGGTTTGCCTGACGCTTTCGCCCGGCGTGCAGTTGTTGTCGTTCAGCGTGTGGCCGGTCGTGTGGACGCTGGAGACTTCGGCCACGGCCTTGACGAACCTGAGCGAACGTTTCTGGAAGCCACGGTTACACGCCGACACGGCCAGCGAAGCCATGGAGCTGCAAGACTTGCGCGCGATGGCCAGCGTGGCTCGCGCCGCGCGGCTGATCGGCGCCAAGGAGGAAACCATTATCCTGGGCGCGGCCAAGCTCTCCAGCCGGCCCGTGCGCGAGATCATGCTGCCGGCAGAAGACATCAGCATGCTCAACGCCAATGATTCGATCTCGCAATGCCTGATTGCCGCGCATCTCGACATGCACACGCGCTTTCCGGTCACCACCGACCCGGGCAACCCGCAGGCCATCACCGGCTACGTCAATTTCAAGGACATCATCGTGCAAATGCGGCTCAGTCCGCACGATACGTCGCTGGAGGGCATCATCCGCGTGCTGCCGAGCCTGCCGGCCGACCTGGCCATCTCGTCGGCGCTGGAAAGCCTGATGCGCTATCGCACGCACATCGCGCTGGTGCGCGAATCCGATGGAACCGTGGCGGGCATGATCACGCTGGAGGACATCATCGAGGAGCTGGTCGGCGACATTCAGGACGAGTACGACCTGCTGCCCGTGCATGCCGTGCGCAGTGGATCCGGCTGGGTGGTGGGCGGCGGCATCGGCTTGGCGCGGCTGGCCGAGTTGACCGGCATCGACCTGACGCACGACATGCCGGCCGAGGGCGCGCGGAACCTGAGCACCTGGGTGGCGGGTCACTTGGGCGGTCCGATTGAAGGCGGCGAAGCGCTGGAGCGCGGCGGCGTACACGTGGTGGTGCGAAAAGTGCGCCGCCAGCAGGTGCTCGAAGCGCAAGTCCGCTATCACAGCGACGCGGCGACGGCCGAATGGCCCGTGGCCCCCGCGCCAAAGAAGCCGGCGTGAAGCGCTGCATCATTCGGAAGCTTCATTGCGCAAGGCGGCTTCGATCCGCAGGCGGGCATCTGCAGAGAGCGCCTCGGCGGAGTCTTCGGCGCGCGCCGCCAGCGAATGCATTGCCGCGCGCAGAAATTGAAACTGTCGACGCAGCCGACGGCAGGGTCGACACAGCAACAGGTGGCTGGCGAGTGCCAGCCGCTCGATGATCGGCAGCGGATCGTCGCACTGCTGCGACGTCATCATCGCCGCCTCATCGCAGCGCATCTCGAGAATGCGCTTCAGCCGGGCCGCGAGACTCATCATGACGACCTCGTGGGCTGATAGAAATCCTTGCCGAACCAGTTGCGTTGCAAACACTCACGCAAGTACAGCCGCGCGCGATAGAGCCGTACGCGAACGTTGCCCGCGCTCACCTCCAGGGTTTCGCTCAACTCGTCCACTGGCAGATCCTCCAACTCGCGGAGGACGAACGCGCTGCCCAGCGTTGCAGGCAGCTTGGACAAACACGCGTTGAGCACGGCCCAAAGCTCACGGTCCTCCAAGGCCTCGGCGGGGGACTTCCACTTCGCTGGCATCGCCTGCCAGCGGCCGTTGGCGGCAAACATCCGCGCCGCGTCGCCCCCTGAGCTGCCCGCTGCGCAATCGCCGTCGAGCGCCATGGCTTGCCGGCGATAGTGGTCGACGATCTTTCGACGCAGGATCGCGATCAGCCAGGTGCGCACGGTCGATTCGCTGCGGAACGGCCGGCTTGCTTTGACCGCTGCCAGAAACGTGTCTTGCACGAGATCCTCGGCCAGCTCGCGGCGCCCCACGTGCGACCGCGCGTATCGGTACAACGCGTCGCCGTGATCATCGAGCCAGCGGCTCGCGTCCAGCGCGTCGGCCGCAACTTGCTCGCCTCGGACGGGAAATTCGCCAGCGGTCATCGTCGCTCCCAGTGAAGCATCGTCGTCACCCCGGTTTGCATCGTCGTCGCGTCGGCCGCAGAGGTCAAGACGCAGCAAGTTTTTAGATTTTGGCTTGTAACACTTCGGCGCCCGAAGCGACTAATGCGACAAAGAGGATGGCAATCCAGCGACGTCGTGAGTCTCGTTCGCACGTCAGCGGCCCTGGCGCACCTGGAGCGCGCTGCGGTTTCGGCTCATGAAGTTGGACGCCCTCGAAGTGCGCTCATATTGCGCGCCACCGCAGCGGCAGAATCTCGAGCGAGTCGCTAATGACATTGGACACCGACAGCGAGCTTGACGGCGGCCGCGTGCCGTCGTGCGGAGTCCGTTCGTCGGTCACCGATTCAGCGACCTGTCGCGGCAAAGCTTGACCGCGGCAATTCCATCGGTATCGCGCTGCGGGCAGCCGATCGCCACAAACGTGTCGCGATCGCACTGCGCCGTGATGCGCGACCGTCCTGTTTCAAGCATCCAAAATGCGATGCCGAGTTTTTGCAGCACTGACTATTTCCAACACGAGGAGTGGCGCATGCGATCGATCAAGTGTTTTTCCGGATTGGCTGTTGCGGCGGGTATTGCCGGACTATGGCCGGCGTTGGCTCGGGCCCAGACCGTGCAATTGCGCGTGACGGTGGAGAATCTGGCTGCGGACAACAGCATCGCCTTTGCGCCGCTGCGCGTGGGCTTTGGCAACGGCACCTACGATGCATTCAACGTCGGTGAAGCCGCAGGCGCCGCGATCATCTCGATTGCCGAGGGGGGCAGCGGCGCCGATTGGTTCCCCGCGTTTCAGGCGGCCGAACCGCTGGCCACGCTCGGCACCGTGGTTCCCGATCCGCCGGGACCGCTCCTGCCGGGGGCCTCGGGAACCGAGGTGTTCACGATCGACACGTCGGTCAATCCGTTCTTCACCTTCGCCGCCATGGTCGTTCCCAGCAACGACCACTTCATCGGCAACGACTCGCCGTCGCAGTACCTGCTGTTCGACGGGCTGGGCCAGTTGAACCTCACGAGCATCACGCTGAACGCCAGCGACATCTGGGACGCCGGATCCGAAGCAACCGATCCATTGCACGCCGCGTTCCTGGTGGGTGGGAACAACGATCTCCGCACGCCGCAAAACGGCGTCGTGAGTTTTGACTTCGCGGGACTCTCCGCATTCGACGGCCTCGCGACCGCGGCGGGCTACACCTTCGACAGCCAGTTGAACGCCGAGACCGAAATTTACCGCATCTCCTTTGCAGTCGTTCCGGAGCCCAGTTCCTTGGCGCTGGTCATCCTCGGGGGACTGGGATTCCTGGTCCTGCGACTCCGTCGCCGGATCTGACGTTCGTGTGACGAGGGGCGAAGCGATGCCGGCGTGCGGGGTGAGTCTCCGCGCGCCGGTTTCGTCTTTCCTGCGCCGGGCATCGGAGTTGGTGCGCACGGCAACCGCCGAACGTGCGGCCACCTCGCTGGCCCCGCAAAACGACGACGGCGAGACGTACACCCAGCGGTTGCTCAAGGCGAAACGCAACGTGCGGAAATAGCCGGCCGCTCGCCGCCGATCACGGCACGTATCCCAACCGGGCTTCCAGCCGCTTTTTGACGGCGGGCCACTCGTCGCTGGTGACGCTGTACATGACGGTGTCGCGCTGGTAGCCGTCGGGGCGGATCATGTGCTTGCGCAGCACGCCCTCGCGCACGGCGCCCAGCCTGGCGATGGCTGCCTGGCTTTGCAGGTTGCGCAGATCGGTCTTGAGTTGCACGCGGATGGCCCCCTGCTGGTCGAACGCGTGGCGAAACAACAGGTACTTGCACTCGGGATTGATGGCCGTGCCTTGGAACGCTTTGGCGATCCAGGTGAAACCGATCTCCAGCCCGCGGTCGTTGCGACGGATGTCGAGATAGGAGGTCATGCCGATGGCGCGGCCGAGTTCGGTGGCCACGATGGCGAACGGGCAGACCGCCGGCAGCGCATTGAAGTGGGCAATCGCTTCGCGAAAGCCGTCCGGCGTCAGCTCGCGCGGCGGGTAGTGGTAAGTAAACAGCTCGGGCGTGGCGGCCGCGGCCAGCGCGTCGGCGTGCCCGATCGACAGTGGTTCCAAACGCGCCGCGCGGCCGGTAAGCGTGATGGGCTGGATGTTCATGAGGATCTGAGGGCATTCGCAAATTGGACGTGCTACTGGTGGCTGCGCTAGCGGCCACCCGTGCTCAAGCGTGACCAGCGTTCACTGGTGGCTGGGCGCCACCAGTGGCACAATGCCGCCTGGCGATGCGAGCTGTACGGACATGGCGAAGGCCCTGCTGGTTCGGGTCATTTCCTCTTTCCAATGCGGCCCACGACTTTCTCCATTTCGCGCGCGTCGAACGCGCGGCTGGTCGAGGTGTGGACGTTACCCTGCGCGGCTAGTTGCAGCATGGCGGCGGTCACCGAGGCATCGTCTGGAGCCTCGCAGAGGATGACGCCGTCGAATGGTCCGAGCGTCCAATAGACGTCCTTGACCTTGACGCCCATTTTCTTGGCGGCGGACTTGAAGGCCGCGGCGCGCTTGGGCGAGTCTTGGATCGCCTGCGCACCCTTTTCGGTGAAGCGGATCGTGGTGATGAAAGTTGCCATGGCTTGCTCCTTGTGCGATATCGAGTTGACAGCGGATAATGGTGACGCACGGATTCCGACGCAAAGCTTACGGGTCATTCTACCATTGGTTGACACGCATCCATGGCACGCATTTCACCCATATCGATCGACGAGGCCCCGCCGCAAGCTCGGGCCGAGTTGGAGCACCAGGTCGCGGCGCACGGCCGCACCACCAACATGAAGTGTACGCTGGCGCGTTCGCCGGCGGCCCTGGCGGCACTGATGCAGTGGTACACGCTGTACGACGCGGTGCTGCCGGTGCTGGGGCAGCGGATGACGACGCTGTTCTCGCACGCCATCTCCAGCGAGACCGATTGCCTGATCTGCTCGACGTTCTTTCGCCGCTGGTTGAGCGACCAGGGCGAAGACCCCGACGCGCTGGTGCTCAACCAGCGCGAACAAGACGTGGTGGCCTACGGTCGGCAACTGGCGGTCGACGCGCACGGCGTGTCGGACGAGTTGTTCGCGCGGCTGCGCTTGTGGCTCTCGGAAGAACAGCTCGTGGCGCTGACGGCGTTCGGCGGCATGATGATCGCCACCAACGTGTTCAACAACGCACTGCAGGTGGATCTGGACGAGTATCTCGAGCCGTTTCGCAAGACGGGCGCGCGGAGGGCCGGCACATGAGCGATGAACTGCGCGGACGCGTGGCATTGATTACCGGCGCGGCCCACGGCCAGGGACGAGCCACAGCCCTGGCACTGGCGCGCGAGGGCGTACACGTCGCCGCGCTCGACGTGGCCAAAACGCTCGGCTACCCCGGCTATCGCATGGGCTCGTCGGAAGCGCTCGACGCATTGGCCGAAGAATGCCGCGCGCTGGGAGTCGAAGCGCAAACCTTTGCCGTCGACGTGCGCGACAATGAGGCCGTGGCCGCCGCCGTGACGGCGACCTTCGAGCGCTGGCGGCGCATCGACCTGTTGTTCAACAACGCGGGCATCTGCGCCTATGGCTTGGCGCACGAGTTGAGTGAGGAAGCCTGGGACGCGATGCTCGACATCAATCTCAAGGGGGCTTGGATCGTCGCCCGGCACGTGATTCCGCGAATGATCGAGCGCAAGAGCGGCGTGATCATCAACAACTCGTCGATCGCCGGCTTGCGCGGCATGGCGCGGCTGAGCCATTATGCGGCGTCGAAGTGGGGGCTGGTGGGACTGACCAAGTCGTGGGCCATCGAGTTGGCGCCGTTCAACGTGCGCGTGATCTCGCTGCACCCCACGGGCGTGAACACGCCGATGAACGACGGGCTGGCGGCGATGGAAGGCGCCACGCCGCGGGAAATCGCCGAGCGCTCGGCCGGCAACCTGCTGGACGTGCCGTGGATCGAGCCGGAAGACGTAGCGGCCGCCGTGGTGTTTCTGGCGTCGGACAAAGCCCGGTTCATCACCGGCTCGCAATTCGTCATCGACGCGGGACTATTAACTCGATAGCCAGCGGCGCGGCCGCGCAAGCTCATTCGACGCCGAGAATGGTCAGTTCGTCGCCGAGGCGCAGGGTGGCTTCGCGCGCGTGCATCGGCCGGGTGTTGACGCTCAGGCGATAGAAGTGATCGAACCGATCTCGCGGGGCCCAATCGGGCAACGAGGTCTGTCGTTGTTGTGCGAACACTTTGGCGAAGCCGTGAATGACGTCGCCCGAGTTGGGATTGCGCGTGGGCACCGGACAGCGTGCGCAAGGGTTCGTGCCCAGGAGTTGCGCGTCGCCAATTTGAAACCGCACGACGCGAGGCCCTGCGGCAAGCAGGCGGTCTTCCCAGAACGGCTCGTCGGCGTCGATCTCCAGATTGGCGCGAAAGCGGTCGCGGACTTCGTCAACCGTCAGGCCCGGAAACCAACTGGCCACCAGACCCAGCGTAGCGGTGCTGACCAGCGTGGGACCGGGGGACTCTGTATCGTCGGGAAAGCCGCCGGCTGTGTTTTCCGCGACCGAGAGCGGCTGGCCGAAATAGTCGGACATCCAGGCGGCCAGTTCGGTCCGATCGCCGCGCAGGTCGAACGTATGGTTGGGTCCGTGGCCGTCAACTTGCACGGACAGTTGATCATGGACCGGATCGAAACGAGATCGCAGGCGATGCACGGCCGGAAAACGCTTGCCGTTGACGTAGTCGCCAGCGCGGTCCACCAGCACGAAGCGGCGATCATGCTGCAGCCCGCCGCTGGCGAGCATCACGGCTTCCTCAACGCGCTCGGCGTCGAACGACTTGACGGGGTAGATCTTGATGTGCGTCAGTTTCGGCATGGGATGGTTGTCGAGTAGTTCCTGTAGCTGAAGTCGCCAGGCTGCAGATTGCTAGCGGCTGAATTCTTGCGAATTCAGCTACCGATCGCCGTCGTCGTGGAATTCTACCCAATCGAACATCCCGGGCCTACAATGGGTCGTTGACTGGGAAGACGTCGCTGGGGATTGTTGCCATGTGTGGTCGATTTACATTGCGCACGCCGCTGGCCCGGGTGGCGGAATTGTTCGACGCGGTGGCGATCGGCGATTGGGCCAGGAGCCAGCCGCCGCGCTATAACGTCGCGCCCTCGCAGATCGTGGCGGCCATTCGCAGCAACGCGGCCGGCGACGGCCGCGAACTGGCGCCGCTGGCCCTGGGGGCTGGTGCCTTCCTGGTCGGACGATGCGGCCATCGGCAGCAAGATGATCAACGCCCGGGCCGAAACGCTGGCCACGAAGCCGGCCTTTCGCGACGCGTTTCGCAGGCGCCGCTGCCTGGTGATCGCCGACGGCTTCTACGAGTGGCACAAGCGCGACGGGGCCAAACAGCCGTACTTCATTCACATGAAAGGCGACGCGCCGTTCGCGTTCGCCGGGCTGTGGGCGCGCTCGGAGAAGTTCGAGACGCCGATCGAAACGTGTACGATCGTCACGACCGAGGCCAACGCGCTGTTGCGCCCGATGCACGATCGCATGCCGGTGATTCTGGATCGCGAGGCGTGCGATCGGTGGCTGGATGCCAGCGTGGACGATACTGCGGCGCTCGAGCCGCTGTTGCACCCCTATGCGGCCGAGGCCATGGCGGCCCATCCGGTCAGCACACTGGTGAACAGCCCGCGGCACGAAGCGGCGGATTGCATCGAGCCGGCGGAGGCGGCTCCGCGGCAAGGATCGCTGTTCGACTGAGCCGACCGGCTTTCAGGCAGCGCGGTTCATAAGCGTCAGCATGGCCAGCGCTCGCCGCGCGCTCTCCAGGCCACCGACCCGGGCGACGAACTGCCGCGTCAGGCGCAGTTGCTCGGCGGGGGCAATTTTTGCCGGAAGCTTCAACGTCGCGGGCGCTGCCGCCTGCGATTCAAGTCGATTGGGTGCGCGCATGGGCATGACCTCCAGTGCCGGCTCGAACTCATTCGTCTAGGAACTATATCGGCCAGTACGCCGACGGAATGTGGCGTCCCAAGAAGGGATGCGGGTGTCACCTCGGCCGGCGCAACTTCCCAGTTTACGGAACCGGAACATCACACAGTTCCGAGGTGGCGACGGGCGGCGTGGCTGGCAGCCAACAGGCAACAGAAATCGCCGGGGCGATTCGCAGAGGATTGGGGAGTGCCAGCGACGCGATCGTTGGATACACTGTGGCGGCAGGAAGCCACCTTTTTTGTCGAGCGCGCGCCATTTGCCGGCTCGGGGCGCTAAGAGTGCAGGACAGCCCCGCTCAAAATCCCCTGGCAGCAACGACGCTTTTGCGCCGGCAGTCGGAGTAATCCATGCCACGATTGGCTTTACACTGGCAGATTCTGATCGCCATGGCGCTGGGCGCCGGCGGCGGGCTGCTGATCAATTTTGCGGCCGGCCGGCGGGTGCTGCCCGCCGCCGTTGAGATCGCCGGCGGCGACGTGCAACCCTATGGCTTTGCGTCGCCGGTGCGGGTTCAGCCCGGTACGTACTGGTCGAGCGATCGCCCGGACGAGATCTTGATGCAGATCGTCCAGCTTCGAAACGGCGCCGTTTCGGCCCGTCGCGTGCTGGTGGGCGTGTTGGACGAAGTGGCCGAGGGTCGGCCTCGCGGGCGGCAACTGGAGGACGTCGCCGAATGGCCGCAGCTTGCCGACTTGCCGCCGGGCCAGCCGGTCGAGATCGTGCAGCCGACGTTGGACGAATTGAAGAGGGTAGACCCCGAGGCCTACGTGCTGTTCTTGCGTCACGGACGATCGACGGCACGGATTGCCGCCGACCGTTTGAAGATGGTCGGCGATCTGTTCTTGCGGCTGCTCAAAATGGTCTCGATTCCGTTGATCGTCTTCTCGATCACCTCGGGCGTGATGGGTTTGGGCGGCGCCGAGCGGCTGGGAAAAATGTTCGGCGGAACGCTGGCCTACTACCTGTGTACCAGCATGCTGGCGATCGCCACCGGGTTGCTGATGGTGAACTTAATTCAGCCCGGCGTCGACGGGCGCGCGCAGGCCGAGATCGCGGACGCGCCGGTCGAGCAAGGAAAGCACCTGTCGACCATCCTGTTCGAACAATTGGAGAATATGATCCCGCCTAACCCGGTCGCGGCGATCACCGACGGTCAGTTTCTGGGGATCATCACTTATAGTCTGGCGTTTGCGATCTTCGCGTTGCTGGTGGGAGGAAAGCCGGCCGAAACCGTGCGCGACTTTGCCACCGCCGGGTTCGAAGTGATGATGCGCATGACGATGGCGGTCATCAAGCTGGCGCCGCTGGGCGTGCTGTGCCTGATGTTTTTTGCGGCGGCGACACAGGGAGTGAGCGTCTTCGGCAAGCTGGGAATTTACATGCTGACGGTCGCCTTGGCACTGGCATTCCACGCGGCCGTCACGCTGCCGCTGATCGTCAAGTTCGTCGCCAAGCGCAGTCCCTGGCAGTTTGCCCAGGCCATGAGCCCGGCGCTGCTGACGGCGTTCAGCTCGGCTTCGAGCAATGCCACCTTGCCGCTGACCTTGGCCAACGTCGAGCAGCGGGCAGGCGTGAGCAACCGCATCAGCTCGTTCGTCCTGCCGCTGGGCGCCACGGTCAACATGGACGGCACGGCGCTGTACGAGTTGGTGGCCGTGCTGTTCATCGCCAACATGACGCCGGGAGTCGATCTGTCGCTGTCACAGCAGCTTATCGTCGCTTACACGGCCCTGCTGGCGAGCATCGGCGCCGCGGGGATTCCGCACGCGGGCCTGGTGATGATGGTCGTTATCCTGCAGGCCGTGGGGTTGCCCACCGAGTCGCAAGGGCTGATCATCGCCGTCGACCGGATTTTGGATATGGCGCGCACCTGCGTCAACGTCTGGAGCGATGCCTGCGGATGCGCGGTCATCGCGCGTTTTCACGAGACGGAAAACAAATCTGAACGACCCCAATCGTAAGGAGACCCCATCATGGATGCCCGTCCCGTTTCGAACCCGCACCCACAGGCCCTGTTGACGACCAACCCGATGTGTACGACGGCGTTGGAGTTGCCCGGCTATCGGATCGTGCGGAGCCTGGGCGTGGTGCGCGGGATCGTGGTGCGGTCGCGCTCGGTGGTGGGCAACTTCGCGGCCGGCGTCCAGTCGCTGTTCGGCGGCAACATCACCATTCTCACCGGCTTGTGCGAGCACGCGCGCGGCGAAGCATTCGACCTGATGATCCAGCACGCCAACCAGGTGGGCGCCAACGCGGTGATCGCCGTGCGCTACGACGCCAACGACGTCATGACCGGCGCGA
The DNA here is from genome assembly GCA_041750795.1 of Pirellulales bacterium. Taxonomy (GTDB): domain Bacteria; phylum Planctomycetota; class Planctomycetia; order Pirellulales; family PALSA-1355; genus JTS-RE94. Next base: position 10,629 of record JBGSYQ010000036.1, read on the forward strand.
CCGAAGTGCTGGCCTACGGCACGGCGGTGGTCGTCGAGCCGCTGGAGTAGGGCCACTGGGTCAGGACCGCACTTGGCAGCCAGTTGAAGAATTCAACGGGCTGTGACATCGCATGGATGCGATGACAGAATAGCGACGTAAGTCGTTATTCTGCGCTTCCGTACGAAGCTTTGCTTCGCACCTGGCGAGGTTGAAAAATGCCACGACGGCAGTTTTCAACACGCTGCTAGCCGAGAGGGACAATCTCATGGCCGGTTCCGACGCGCCCCATCCGCCGCCGCGCTTGGCGCCCGAGTTTGAGTTGCCACCTTACTCGTACGTCACCGGGCATTTTCCGCATCCGACACGCGATCCGGCCGGTCACAGTTATGGCCACGCGCCGGCGGAACCGGCGCCGCTGGACCCGGCGAACTGGCGGGCGTCGCGCGCGTATCTCTTCGGCTGCGATCTGTTCAACTACGGCTATTACTGGGAAGCCCACGAAGTGTGGGAGGGATTGTGGAAAGCCTGCGGCCGCCGAGGCGACACGGCCGATTTTCTCAAGGGACTGATCAAGCTGGCCGCCGCCGGCGTAAAGCACCGCGAAGGTCGCGGCGAAGGCGTACGCCGGCACGCGGCGCGGGCGGCGGAGTTGTTTGAGGCGGTTGCTGAGACGACAAGTGCAGTGAAATACGCGGGGCTGGACATGGCAAGACTGTTGGCGCTCGCCAACAAATTGGAAGAGCATGTTAAGCCCGTCGAACCACTAGCAGCACCGGTGGCCGTGGTTTTCGACTTTGCGCTTTCTCCAGCCGCGCGAACCTGACCGACGCTCTCGCCGCTAAGAGCCACTGCGTGTTGGAGGTATCGAGCCTCCTACTTCGCGAATCCTGCGCGAAGCGCCGCGAGATCCTGTTCACTGAGTCGTTGTCTGGTGGAGCTGATCATGGAGATGAAGTGATCAACTCCCTCGGCTTCACTTGGAAAACCGATATTGTCGCCGTCCGGGCGGTTGGAGGTGGTCAGCACGTTGCCGCTAGCGTCCAGGATAGCGTACCAGGGAATGCCGCCGCTGCGGCCGTCGCGAATCGGCGTCATGACTTGTTTGCTGCCGTGCCAACGCTGGTCGATGCGAACCCAGATGTAGTCCTTTTCCCAAATTGCGCGTTGGCGTTCCAGGTAGCGAGCCAGACGGTGGCATGGCCCGCACCAGGTGGCCGTCTCCTGTACGATCACTCGGCGATTCGTCTTGGCGGCTTCGGCGAGAGCGTCGTTCATTAGCTGACGTGCGTCGAGAGGCTCGGGCGCATGGCGATCCAAGCTTTCCAGCACCGCCGCCTGGTCGAGCGCGTGGTCGCTTTGCCTGGGTATTGCAGCCACGTCGGGCTCGTCACCCTTCGCCGTGCAAAATCGCCAGATTGGAAGGGTCCTTTCATCGAGCGCCACGCCCAGGCGTTCGGCCAACGTTTGTGCGGACTCCGATTCGACATCGAGTTGAATCAATTGATAGTTGTATAGAGCGGAGCGTACCGACTGGTCCTCGAGGCGCAGCTTGAACCAACTTTCCGTCAGTTGAGCATCGCGACGGACGAAGACCACTAGCACATTTTGCCGAAGTCGCTCAGCTTCCTGCAAAGCATTTTGGTAGCGCTCGTCGGTGGATACTTGCGCAAGCAGCTCGCGCTCGACCCGCTCTTCGAACGTGGGAGGCTTGTAGGGTGGCTTCAACCGCAGATCGCCCAGTTCGGTGGTTTCCGCGGCTGAGGGAGTGAAACTCGGCAAGCTGCCGTAAGTTTGATCGTCGCGAGGAACGCTGAGCCAGTATTCCTGACCCACTACCATGCCGTGTAGTTCGAATCGGCCTTGCGAATCCGTGACAACCGTGCCGCCCCACGCTGTCTCCCAATGCGCGTCGTCGTCTCCCTTGTGCACGCGGCGCCCCCACCACACTTTGCTATTTGGCAACGCGTCGCCGGTTACCGCATCCACGAGCCGCGCGCTGGCGGCGGCCACGGGCGCAATCGGAATGGTTGCTTCCTCGTCGTCTGGTCCGATTTCAATAATGCCAGCCAATTTCCCATCGTGGCTAATGGCACGTAACACGGTGGTGTGCAGCGCCCGCTCGCCGGCAAAGCGACCTTGCTCATCGGCCTTCAAGCGGAGGTCGTGCCCACCGTATCGGTGCGTGCGGTACTTGCCATCAATGATCGCGCCGTCGACGGGCTGTGGTGGATCGCCAGTGACGACGCGGCCCGCGAAAGGCCCCTTCTCCGGCCGCGGCAGTGAGAAGTCGAACACGAATTCGGGCTCGCCGATGATCTCAAACGTTTGGGGCTCCGCTTGCGACGGACCACTGAGCGAAAAACTGCCAGGGCCGGCAAAGAATTCAAATTGACCCTCTTCGTCCGTCGTCACCTGTTGTTGGATGCTCGGCTGGACCCAGCGATTGCTATGGGTCGGATTTGGCAACTCAGCCCCGTCGAGATGATGCAGGTCGCGCCCCGAGTGCCGCAAGACCATCTGTTGAGCCGCAACGGGCTTCTTGTCCGGACCGATAGTGACTCGTCCATGCACACGGGTGGCAGGCCGCAACTCGAACTCAAGTCCTTCGACCGCAGTGCCGGGGCGAACAATCAAGCCGTCGATCGCGGGCGCAGCCCATTGCTGGTCACGCACGGCGACCATGTACAATAGGTCGGGGTTCACATTGATGCCGAAATGCCCCTCGTGATCGGTTGTCACGGCTTGATAGAAGCCGTCCACACTATAGCCGGCTCCGGCCACTATGACATTGATGTCCGTCGCCGCTCGGCCGTCGGCAAAGCGGACGCGACCGGACAACGGCACGAATCGTTGCAGCGTCGCGGTTGCTCGACCATCCGGGTGTTCTCGCGGATCAAAAACAATTCGCTCTCGCACGTATTGATCGTGTCGGGGCCAGAAAATGAGAGGATGGACGTTCCACTCCGGCACGCCCCGAAACGTTGCAATTCCCGATCCATCAGTCGTCGCTCGAAACTCTGCCGGCGCGAACGATAGATTGAAGCTATCGGGTTCGCCAGGCTTATTTAGCAGCCAGAGGTCTAACTCGGTTTTTGTAACTGGCTGTTCGTCCTCATCAATGAGGCGAATTTGAACGGTCTGCGACTTGGCGAGAGAAAACTTGACTGGCACATCGCTCAGCCAATCGGCCTCGTAAGATGGGTCGCGCGCCGTGTGGACGACGCGGTAGTCGAATCCTTCTCCGCGCTTGGAAGCGTAGAGCGATTTAAGCTCGGTGTCCGTCGGAAGTATCAGTTCACATTTTCCATCGGCATCAGTGACGGCGCTCACCAACGGAGCGAAGTGAATCACCGCGCCGACGAACACCCCCGCTGCGAGCGCTCCTTGTGCATCAGTAACTTCAACCGAAATACGTCTGGACGGACCAAGTTGGATTGTCAGAGGGCTTTCCGCAGTGGACGGATCACTCCACTTGGCCCTGTACGTGCCGATCCGATCGCCCTCGGCATCGATTGCGACAACCGCCAATTGTCCTACGCGCTCTTTGAGAACATTCAGTTCGAAGCGGCCGAGGCTGTCTGTGGTCGCTTCGGTTTGGTCGGTATAGGCGTGCCCGCGAACGCTGGCACCGGCTACGGCGCGCGATTGTTCGTCAACAACCGTGCCGAGAATTGGAATACGCTCGGGCTCAGACGGTGTTTTGGCGTGGATATCTGCCGTGCACCAGACGATGATTGCCAGCGACAACGTCACCAATGCGCAGCGCATCGGACACCTCCTGCAATGAAGAGTTGCGCCAAACCGGACGGCTATACGCTTCACGGAACTCCGCGACTCGCAAGTGCGTGAATGGGAGTTATAGTCTGTTGGGTGAATGTCTTGCGAACGGCGTGCAGATTACGGTTGTGTAGGAACTCACGTCGGACGCCCTAACACGGGTCATCACGCGGACTTGCAGTCCGGCAAAAGAAATATGCCGCGGCCAGATGTTACGCTAGCGGTTGGGATCGATCGCCGGCGGGTTGGCGGCGACCGTTCGACATTTAGCTGCCGCGGCTCCCCGATGGGCTTCGGCCAGGGCTTGGCGCACGACCGAAAGGAAGCTGCTGGCCAGGAAGCCGGCCAGTGCGCCCAGCACGGCGGACGAGATCACGCCCAGGGCCACGGCGGCCACCGATGCGCGGGGATAGATGGCTGCCAGGCCGAGCCCGCCAAACTCGGCGCCGACCAGGGCACCGCCGA
>JBGSYQ010000037.1:0-2428 GCA_041750795.1 Pirellulales bacterium
GCCGCGGCGGCGGGATTGGATCGCGTGTGGCTCGATTTTCGCGACGCGTTCGGCGCCGTGTGGGGATTGCGCGTGATGGAGCGAATGAACGCCTCGGCGGCCATGTACGGCTGGCCCGTAACGCTCACCTGGCAAGGCTTCGCGCCGAGCGCCGCTGCGGGCGACTTTTGCGAAGTGCCGCAGGTGGTGGAGGACAGCTTGCGCACGCTGCTGCGGCGGTTCGTTTCGCCCGCTTGGATCGACGAGCGACTGGGCGCAAATTGCGCCGAGCGATCGCCGGCCACGGTCGGCGGCGACCCCGCGCCGCTTAGCGCTCGCAACGCAGCGCCGTGAACTCGCGCACGCGACGTTCAATGGCCGGCTCGACGGGCAGCCGCTCCATCGAACTGGCGCCGTAGAAGCCGACAACGCCCTCGGTGTGATCGAGGATGTACTGCGCGTCGGCCGGTTCGGCGATGGGTCCACCGTGGCAGAGCACCAGCACGTCCGCGTTGATCCGCTTGGCGGCGTCGTGCATGGCTTGGATGCGCCGCGCGCTTTCATCCAGCGAGAGCGCGGTAGCGGCGCCGATGGCGCCTTTGGTGGTGAGTCCCATGTGTGGAATCAGCATGTCGGCGCCCGCCGCCGCCAAGGCCTGGGCCTGATCGACGTCGAAAGCGTAGGGCGTGGTGAGCAAATCCATCTCGTGCGCCTGGCGGATCATGTCGACTTCCAGGCCGAAGCCCATACCCGTCTCTTCCAACCCCTGGCGAAACGTGCCGTCGATGAGCCCCACCGTGGGAAAGTTTTGCACGCCGGCGAATCCGGCCGCGGCCACCTCGCGCAGGAACCGCTTCATGGCGCGAAACGGGTCGGTGCCGCACACGCCGGCCAACACGGGCGTGCGCCGCACGACGGGCAGCACCTCGCGCGCCATGTCCATCACAATCGCGTTGGCGTCGCCATACGGCATCATGCCCGAAAGCGAACCGCGCCCGGCCATGCGAAAGCGGCCCGAGTTGTAGATGACCAGCAGATCGACGCCGCCGGCCTCCGACATCTTGGCGCTCAGGCCCGTGCCGGCGCCGCCGCCGATGATCGGCCGTCCGGCGGCAACTTTGGCCCGCAAACGCTCCAGGATGGCTTCTCGTTGACTCACGCGCGCGTTGTCTCCATCAGTACTTGACGATCTCTTTTTGCTCGCCTTGCGGGTGCACCACGCGGAGGATTTCCGCGGCGCGTTCGGTCATCATCCGCAACTCGCTGCCGATGGCGATGAATTGCATGCCTTGCTCGGCGCGCAGCAAGGCGGTTTTGGGATCCATCACGTGCATGCCCGTGGGCGTGCCGGTCTTCTTGCCGGCGGCGATCACGCGCTGCAGCATCGCTTCGAACTCTTCGTCCGTGGCTTCCGTGCCGTCGGGCTTGCGCATCTGGGCGCGCAGATCCACCGGGCCGACGAAGATCGCGTCGACACCGGGCAAGCTGTAGATCTCCTCGGCGTTGGCCACGCCGGTCGGACTCTCGGTCTGCAGCACCACCAGGATCTCGTCGTTGGCGCGGCGATAGTATTCGGGACTCTGGCAGTCGAAGTTCAGCGAGTGCATGCCGCCCCCCAGGCTGCGATTGCCGGTGGGCGGATACTTGGCCGCGGCAATCGCGATCTTGGCCTGCTCCACCGTGTCGACCATCGGCACGACGATGCCCCAGGCGCCGGCGTCGAGCACGCGCTTGATGTAGTCGTGGTTGCCCTTGGGCACGCGGGCCAGCGGCACCCCGCCGCCGTCGGCAATGGCCGCAAAGATCATCGCGGCCTGCGACCAGTCGATCGGCGAGTGTTCGATGTCCAACGTCAGCCAGGCGAAATTCTGGCGGGCCAGCAAGCGCGTGGCGAACAGGTCGCCCAGCGATAGCCAGGTGCCGAAGCTGGGCTTGCCGTCGCGCAAGGTGCGTTTGACCGGATTGGTGCGCATCGCAGAGGGGGTCCTTGGAGGTAACTCGGGGCGTGTCGCGCTAGCTGCCTGTTGGATTCCTTTACCGGGCTGCCAGTGCAAGTGTTTCAAACCGGCGAGTTGCCCGCAAGTCCCGCCGAAGCAATTGGATCGGCCAATTTTCCCCAGAACGTCCCACGAGCACAACTAGCCGGCGACCACATCGCCCGCCGACCTGCGGTCGAAAGAGAGGTAGCAACACCAGCCGCGGTTGGCTGCCGGCCGCTGGACCAGAATCGTACAATGCGTTGTAGCGCATGGCTCCCGCCGCGCCGCAGCAGCAGCAATCGTACGCACTCCCGGCGGCGGCAAGGAATCCATACGCCACAGAAGCGTCGCCACAGAATCAGCGCCAAGGAATGAACATGCAACAGCGGCCCCGGGGCGGATGGGCAGGAAAGTTTCGCAAGCGGGCGCAAGCCGCCGTCGCCTGGGCAACGGTGGGCGCGGCGTGCGCC
>JBGSYQ010000038.1:0-9617 GCA_041750795.1 Pirellulales bacterium
GCCGATCTGGCGCCGCTCAAGCAATTCGTCCTGCCCGGCGGAACGCCGGCCGCCGCTGCGCTGCACTTCGCCCGCACCGTCTGCCGCCGCGCAGAGCGCCGCTTGATCGCACTCGTGGACGACTCGCAACAGCCCATCGCCGGCGAGTTGGTCGTGTACCTCAACCGGTTGAGCGATTTGTTGTTCGTCGTCGCGCGGTGGGTCAACCACGCGTCCGGCGTTCCCGACGTGCCCTGGCAGAAGCCTTGAACGGCGGCGGCAAAAAAAACTGCCAAACTTAGGCCGCGGATACTTTACCCAGCGGGCCAACACCGTTAGTCTGTTGGCGTTCCGGGCGCTCAGGCGGGCTACTTGCGAGCCTCTTCTTGTACTTTCCGAGGCTCCCGGACGACGGTTGGTTTTAGGCGGACCGACCCGACGTCATAGGCGGATTCTTTCGGTACTCATCTCGAAAGGGGATGTGCGATGAGTCTCACGAGACTGACGATCGTGGTATGCGCGTGGTTCGCATTGATGGCAAGTTCCCAGGCGCTCTGGGGACAAGATTCCGGCCAACCCACCGACGAAGCCATCCAGGCGGCGCCGGCCGACGCAACCGGCGAAGAGGCCGACGAAGCGCCGGTCGATCACGGAGACAATGCCTGGATGCTCACGTCGTCGGCGCTGGTGCTGATGATGACCGGCCCGGGCCTGGCGCTTTTTTACAGCGGCCTGGTGCGGAAGAAAAACGTGCTCAGCGTGATGATGCAATGCTTCTTCCTGATGGGCCTGATGACCGTCATCTGGGCGCTTTGGGGTTATACCCTGGCATTCGGCGGCAGCGGCGCTTGGATCGGCGATGGAGAGTACCTGTTCATGCGCGGCGTCGAGGCCGAGTGGGTCGACGGAGCGTCCTACATTCCCATGTACGACAGCATCCCCATGCTCACGCACATGCTCTTTCAGGGCATGTTCTTCATCATCACGCCGGCGCTGATTTGCGGCGCGTTTGCCGAGCGCATGAAGTTCAGTTCCATGGTGGTGTTCATGGTCCTGTGGGGCACGCTGGTCTATTGCCCGTTGTGCCACTGGGTCTGGGATGACGGCATCCTGGCCTATGGTTCGGATGCGGCGGCCGCGTATCCCTGGACCATGGGCGGCGCTATCGATTTCGCCGGCGGCACGGTCGTACACATCAGTTCGGGCGTGTCGGCATTGGTCTGCGCGCTGCTGCTGGGCAAACGGCTGGGGTACGGCACCGAGCCGATGCCGCCCCACAACATGACCTACACGATGATCGGCGCCGCGCTGCTGTGGGTGGGTTGGTTCGGCTTCAATGCCGGCAGCGCCCTGGCGGCCGACGGCGTTGCCGCCAGCGCCTTTGCCGCCACCCATTTCTCGGCCGCCGCCGGCGCCGTCGCCTGGGCCGGCATGGAATGGGTATTCCGCGGCAAGCCGACCTTGCTCGGCGCGTGCTCCGGCGCCGTGGCCGGCCTGGTCTGCATCACGCCCGCCGCCGGTTACGTGACGGCCATGCCCTCGCTGGCGATGGGCGTCGCCGCTGGCATCGTGTGCTACCTGGCCTGCACCTGGCTCAAGGGACGCTTTGGCTACGACGACTCGTTGGACGCTTTTGGCGTGCATGGTGTCGGCGGCACGCTGGGCGCCGTGCTCACCGGGGTGTTCGCCACCCGGGCCGTTCAGGATCTCAACGACGGCGAGCCCATCGGCTTGCTGGAGGGGGGCAGCCTGCTGGGCGGCCAGGTCGCCGGAGTCGTCGTCACCTGGATCCTCGCCATTGTGGCCACCTTCATCCTGTTGAAGCTGATCGACGCCGTGATGGGCTTGCGGGTCACGACCCAGCAAGAGTTGCAAGGTCTCGACCTGACGCAGCACGGTGAAGAGGGCTACATCTATATTTGAGATTTATGCCGCACGCGCGGCATAGTATAGTTGGCATAGGCCGTACGAGCCTCGCCGCGCCCTGATCCGGCGCGGCGAGGCTTTCCCTTACTACGGGGGCTCCACGATGAAAAAGGTCGAGGCGATCATTCGCATCTTCAAGCTCGAGGACGTCAAGAATGCGCTGTCGGCGCAGGGTGTGCGCGGCATGACGATCACCGACGTTCGCGGTTTCGGCCGCCAAAAAGGCCACACCGAGATGTACCGCGGCACCGAATACAAAGTCGAATTCGTGCCCAAGATCAAAGTCGAAGTTGCCGTGCCCGAGGCCCAACTGCAAGCCGTGCTCGACACCATCATGCGGACCGCGCAAACGGGCCAGACCGGCGACGGCAAGATCTTCGTCTCGGACCTGGTCGACACGATTCGCATCCGCACCGGAGAAACCGGGGAGCAGGCCATTTGACGCATCCAATGAAGATGGGGACCGGCTCCGAGCGGATTGCCAGATCCGCCGCAAGATTGCTTGTCGCGCGGGGTGCCTGTCCCATATCGTGACGCGGCTAGCCGGCGGCGGGCGGGTCCGGTCGCAATCGCACTTCAAATGACCACCGCACGTTACCATGTCCAGTAGCACCTTGTTCCGCGAGTCGTTGTTGGCGGCGCGCGCGCGCCTGGCCGAAGGGCGCCAGGCCATCGAAAGCCAGCACCGATCCGGCTCGCCCGGCATTCAGGTCTGCGCCCGGTTGACCGAATTGGTCGACACCGTCGTGCTCGATCTGTACCGCTCCGCGGTGGCCGATCTGGCTGCGGGCGACCCCGAGGAACTGGAATCGAACGTGGCGCTGGTGGCGCTGGGCGGCTATGGCCGCCGCGACTTGGCGCCGTATTCCGACGTCGACCTGACGATTCTCCACAGTCCCGGCGCCGAGGGATTGGTGTTTCCGCTGGCCAGCCGCCTGCTGCACGACCTGTTCGACGTGGGGCTCGACCTGCAACAGAGCGTGCGCACGCCGGCGCAGTCGTGGAAGTTCGCCGCGCAAGATCCGATCATCTGCACGTCGCTCATCGAGGCCCGCTTTCTGGCCGGCAGCAAGAAGCTCTTCGACACGTTCTTCGATAGATTCCAGCGCCGCACGCGGTTGCGCTACAGGTCGGTCTTGCACGCCATTTACGGTGCCCGCAAGGCCGAACGCCAGCAGTACGGCGAGACAGTGTACCTGTTGGAACCCAACCTCAAGCGCACGCGCGGTGGCTTGCGCGACGTCCAACTGGTGCGCTGGCTGGGGTTCGCGCGCCACGGCGTCGCCGATCCCGAGGCGCTGCAACTCGTCGGCGCCATCAGCAAGTCGGACCAGAACGATCTGCGCGCGGCCAGCGAGTTTCTGCTGCGGCTGCGCAACGAAATGCACTTTCACGCCGGCAAGTCCAACGACGTCCTCGACAAGGCCGAGCAGGTGCGGCTGGCCGACGTCTACGAATATCAAGGCACCGAGGCCATTCTGCCGGTCGAGCGGTTCATGAGCGAATACTTTCGCCACACGCGCGCCGTCAGCAGCGTCGCCAGCAATTTCGTGGCCAACAGCCGCCCCGGCCAACTGTTCTCCAGAATCGTCGGCGCGGCCTTCAGTCACCAGGTCGAAGGCGACTATCGCGTCACGCCCAACGAGATCAAGGCCACCAGGCACGGCCTGGAAAAGCTGCAAAAGGATCTCAGCGAAGTTCTGCGGCTGTGCGAGTTGGCCAACTTGCACAACAAGCGCATCGCGCCGCGCACTTGGGAAACCGTCCGCGCCGCCGTGCCCAGCTTCACCGGCCACGTCAGCCCCGAGATCGCCCAGCAGTTCATGGCCCTGATCTCGCGCCCCGGCCGCCTGGGCGAACTGCTGCGCCGCCTGCACGAGCTGGGCGTGCTGGAGAAGATCATCCCCGGCTTCACGCACGCACGCTGCCTGTTGCAGTTCAACGAGTATCACAAGTACACCGTCGACGAGCATTGCATCCTGGCCGTCGAGCGCTGCACCGATTTCATCGGCGACCCGGGTATCCTGGGCCGCGTTTACCTGGGCATCAAGCAGAAACGCACGCTGCACCTGGCGCTGTTGATCCACGACCTGGGCAAGGGCTTCGTCGAGGATCACAGCGACGTCGGCCTGCGCATCGCCGAAGAAACGGCCGCGCGCCTGCAACTTCCGCTGCGCGAGGCCGAGACGCTCAAGTTCCTGGTACACAAGCACCTGGTCATGTCGCACCTGGCGTTTCGGCGCGACACGCACGACGAAGAATTGATCCTGCGATTCGCCGTCGACGTGGGCTCGCCCGAGGTGCTCGACATGCTGTTCGTCTTGACCGCGGCCGACTTTGCCGCCGTGGGCCCAGGCGTCTGGAACAGTTGGAAGGCCGAGGTGCTCACCGGGCTCTATCGCCGCACCATGCGCCATCTGGCCAGCGACTCGCCGTCGGTCGACTCGCACGAGCGGCTCAAGCGCCGCCGTGCCGAAGTGCTCGATTGCCTGGCCGGCGAGGAAGACCGCGGCTGGTTCGGCAGCCAGGTCGACTCGTTACAGGCCGCTTACGCCTTTAGCAAACCCCCGGCGCGCATCGCTGACGAGCTGCGCGATCTGCACAGCCTGCGGCCCGGCGACGTGCGCGCACGCGGCCACTTCGTGCCCGCAACGCGCACGCTGGAGTTCGTCGTCGGCACGCACGACAACGTCACGCCGGGGCTGTTCCACAAGCTCACCGGTGCACTGGCGAGCCAAGGGCTGGAAATCCTGTCGGCCGAAATCAACACGCTGGCCGATAGCCTGGTGCTCGACCGCTTCTACGTGCTCGACCCCGATTATGCCGAAGAACCTCCGCGACACCGCGTGGAAGAGGTGGAGCGCGCGCTGGTGCAAGCGCTCACCACGCCGGCCGGCGGCGCGCCCACGTTTCGCAAGGTCTGGCGCAGCGCCGCCAGCCGCGATCGCGTGGCGCTGGCCATGGTGCCCACGCGGGTCAAGATCGACAACAGCACGTCCGATGGCTTCACGATCATCGACGTCTTTGCCCACGATCGCATGGGCCTGCTGTTTACCATCAGCCGCACGATCTTCGAGCTGGGCCTGTCCGTCTCCGTGGCCAAGATCGGCACGTACTTGGACCAGGTGGTCGACGTATTCTACGTGACCGATCAGGCCGGCAAGAAAATCAGCGACGAGCAGCGTCTACACGAAATCAACCAACGGCTGTTGGAGGCCATTGATCGCGCGGAGGGGGATTGAGAGGGCCAGGCACCCCGTGCCCACCTACTGCTTCAACTCCAACATCGCCTTCCGCCAGCGCGGCTCGAACTGGTCGAGCGGCATGTCGACCAGATGCTCGAACTTCTCGATGGCGCTCGTCGCCGACTGCTGGGGATCCAAATACGTCTCGAAGTCGCTGCCGCCGATCACGCCCAGGTCAAACGCCAGGAAGTAGGCCAGGCCCCAGGAATAGTAGTACGCTTGCGAAACGTTTGCTCCGGCGCCGGTGTGGCCGGTCAGAAAGGCCTCGCTGCCGGCCTCCAAAAGCTCCGCCAGGCTCAAGGGCCGGCTGCCCGCCAGGTCGCTCTGCAATCGTGCCAGCGCCAGGGTGTTGGGATTGTCGATGCGCAGGCTGTCGGCCTCCAGCAGTCCGGACTCGAACACCTGCGCCAGCCCCTCGTTGAGCCACCGCGGCACGTCGTACGCCGCGCGCGGATAGACGAACGTCTCGAGGTACGCGTGAAAGGCCTCGTGCGCCAGCCGGCGCAGCATCTGCCCGGCCACCACGTCGAACTTCGCCGCGTTGCCGCGCTCCAAGAGCGCCATCTTGCGCCGCGCTTCGCGCCGCCGCTCGTCCCAGCGTTTCTCTTCGGCGGCCACGATCTTTTGCCGCTCGGCCGCGGGCACGCCGTTTTTGGCCAACGTTTCGTAGAGGTCCTTGCTGCGCGATCGAGACTCGGCCACCAGCGCGTCCAATTGCGCGCGAATCTTGTTGTGCTGACGATCCACGTCGGCCAGCGCCGAGTCGAACTCATTCAGATTACTGCCCGCCAGTATCAGGTGTCTGGCCGGCAGATACACGGCCGGGTTGACGATCGACAATCCGGCGCTTGCCAATGCCTGCTGATACTGGTCGCTGGTGCCAAAGATCTGAATGTGAAGTCGCTGGGGCGACTTCCAGCGTGGCGGCAATACTTGCCGGTATGCCGCAAAAATCTGCTCCAACCGCACGATCGACCGCCGCGTCATCGCTTCGCTGGCCGTGCTCTCAAGCTCAAACCATTGACCATCGTACGTCCACAGCAACTGGCCGTCGCGCTTCTGCGACAGTAGCGACAGGTCTTCCATGCGCGCCGCTTCGATCAGCATCCGCTGCATGTGGCTTTCCAGCCGGCCGCGCAGCGTCGCCTGCTCCTCGGGAGAAAGTCGCTCCAGCTTGTCGATCGATTTGCGGTCGATGGGGCGCACGACCAGGAACATCGGCTTGCCACGCGGCCGGTGTACCTCGACAAACTCGATCGTCGAGGGCGACTCGGTACGCACCAGCCCCTCGTATTGCTTCTGGTCCTTGAGCGTCACCCGCTCCAGCGGCCACTGCGCGGCATCGACCGGCGAGGCGGCCGGCGCATTGTCTGACTGGGCCGCCGCCTGTGCGGCGATCCCCATCGCCAGCAGAACGAGTACTCGCAACGGCTTGATGAGTCTGCCCATGGTTTTCAGCCTCATGCGCACGCCGTGCGATGTCAATAGCGGGCGGAAAGCCGACAGGCGGCCCGCGGCCAGCCGTATCGAGGAAGGCTTCGCGTCGCTGTCAGATAAGTATGATCCACAGATTTCGAAGATTTCGAAGAATGGTTCATACAAAACGCGGCATCGCGCTGCGGGTAAAGGAATCCGAAAAGTCTGCGGTGTCTTCCGTCGTCTCTGTGAAATCTGCGAAATCTGCGGATCAACGACCGTCAATGGCCTCGGACAACACTACAGTGGTCAACAAAAAACCGGCTTCCCGCCGTGCAAAAGGCGAAAAGCCGGATTGAGTTCGCAGGCGTTACGCACGTCGCCCTAGCCGCCTGTTGAAAAATGCCGTCGTGGCATTTTTCAACCTCGCCAAGTGCGAAGCAAAGCTTCGCACGGCTCGCAAAATAACGACTTACGTAGCTATTTTGTCATCGCATCCGTGCGATGTAGCAGCCTGTAGAATTCTTCAACAGGCTACTACGCGTTGAGCTTCACGCTCGGGTCGTCGGCCACGTTGACCCACACGTGGACGTGCGGCGAGCCGCGGTAGTACCAGACGAACGACGGGCCCTCCAGCCGCCAGCAATCCCACACCTTGTCGTTGCCGATGTCTCCATCGCTATAGAACGCCAGGCTACACGCGTCCAGGCCGCCCTGCTTCTCGAGCATGGCCGAGGCCTCCTCGCGATCGGTGGCGCGGTACGGTTCGAGCAGCTTGGCCAGCACTTCCTGGACGAGTCCCTTCTGATCGCCCGACATGTCCGCGATGGCGATGCCGGGGAAATTGCCGCCGGTGCCTTGGAACGCCACGCTCTGTTCGCGCGGCAGCTTCGAAACCAGGGCCCTTTCACGCTGTTTGCCGTCGAGCATCTCGTACACGCGGTTGGCGGCGATGGCCTGGTGCCAGAACACGTTGCCCGGGTGATTCGGCTTTTCGTTGAAGCTTTCGGCGGCGTGCCCGTAGAAGATCGGCCCGCCGAACGCCACGTTCTCGGTGCTGTTGCCATCGCAGCGAATGGTCATGTGCCGGCCGGTCATCACGAATTCGAACTTGTCGCCCGGCGTGCCGAACATGGCAATGCTCTGGGCCTCGCCATAGCCGCCGGCGTCGTCTTCCAATTGCTTGTAAATGCGCTCGTGAAAATCGGGCTGGATGATCTCCTCGAAAATGTGCTTGATCATCGCCTGCTGGTCTTTGTTGTAGAAGTCGCTGCCGATGACCGGTTCGGTAACGTTCCAGTTGTTGGCGATCCGCGTACGCAGCAGGCCGCGCTCGGGCTCGGTATGGTCCCAGGCGAAGCAAACGACCTTCCTCTGCTCGTCCGAGAGCGACTCGAACAGCATCTTGGCGACGGTCTCGCTGGGCGCGTCCTTGGGAATCGCGACGTCGGCCCGCGCCAATAGCGGCGAGGCGCCCACGGCCACGGCGGCCGCGCCAGCCGTCTTGATGAACGTGCGCCGATCGACCGGCGCGGCGGGCTCACAGTCCGAACAAATGCGAATGTGCGACATAATAGGCTGCCTCCTGGAAGGACCTGGCAAGTCAATCGGGCCGTCGACTGCCAATTAGACACCAAGACCCCAGCCGTTGCAAATCCGCGCGCCACGTCACTGAATTCCCGCCGCCAGCCAAACTCGCAACAGGTAACTGAGTTCGCAACAGGTAGCTGGATTCGCAAGAATTCAGCCTAACGTTTCGCAAAGCGGCTGAACTCTGGCGAGTCCAGCTACGATTTGGAGATTGCGCATCGCCGCAGATTCCGCAGCTAGGCGCCGATGCCCACCACGTCGATCAGGCGGCCGCCGCTGATGTACCAGCCCTCGCCACACGGACGGCACCAAACGATGCGCACACGCATACGCACCGAATGCCCGCGCCGCGAAGGCACGGTAACTTCGACTTCCGTGGGCGAGAGCTCCATGTTGTGCAACAGCCCGATGCCGCTGGGCGAGATTTCGCGGCTAAAAGCCGACACGCGCTCGCCGTCCACTTGCAGGCCGACGGCGCGAAAGAACGGATAGCGAATCTCCGCACGACGGTCGCGTTTGCCTTCGTCATAGGCTTCCACGACCAACTCGTGAATCGCCATCCCGGCACGAACGGAATCTGGGGTTAGCAGCGTCACTGCGGCGGCCTCCGCCAAAATTGGTGATTGCTCTGCGCTGGAAAACGCGCGGGAAGTGTTCTACTGAAACCATATCTCATTTTGTGCCGCCGCGCCGTGCGAACGCCTCGAATCCGCAGATTCCGTCAGCCGGGGGAGCAAATGCCCCAGTCTGGGGTCGAGAGCCAGCCAGACTCCGAAAATCCGCGGGAAAAATCGTCAACGGGTCGCAACCGCCGCCCGGCGCCGCCGCGGCTGGCAGGCGGGACAGAAGAACGTCGATCGCTGCGCTTGCACGATCCGCCGGATCTTCGCTTGCCCGCACTGACGGCAGGGCTCTGCGGCCCGATCGTAAACGCGGTGATGGTTCTGATACGAGCCTTGCTCATTTAACGCGTTGCGATAGGTGCCGTCGCCCAGCGTCGATCCTTCGTAACCAATGGCCTCTTCCAACACCTCGATCAGTTCGCGGTGAATCGCCTGCCACTCGCCGCGTCGCAAGCGGTCGCAGCGGCATTGCGGGTGTACGCCCGCCCGGTGCAAAATCTCACTGGCGTACAGATTTCCCACGCCGGCCAACGCCCGCTGGTCCAACAGCGCCACCTTGATTTCGCGGCGACTCTTCACCAGGCACTCGCGCAACTCGTCGCAGGTGACCGCCAGCGCGTCGGGCCCCAACCGATGGCGACCGTAGTGCTCGTCGAACTGGCTCGGCGTGACCAGCCGCACCAACCCCAGCCCGCGCCGATCCCAAAACAACAGCTCGCGGTTTCCCGCCCCGGCGAATCGGACGGCCAGCCGCAAATGCTCGCGCGTGGGCGGATCGGCCAGCAGCACCAGCCCGGTCATCCGCGGTTCGAGTACAATGGCGTCCAGCGAGTCGAGC
>JBGSYQ010000039.1:0-15248 GCA_041750795.1 Pirellulales bacterium
GGCCGAGCGGCACAGGCGGCCGCCGCGTCCCGGCTGCAGCTCGATGTTGTGGATGGCGGTGCCCAGCGGAATGCTCTTCAGCGGCAGGCAATTTCCGACCGAGGGGGGCGAGTCGGGCCCGCTTTGCACCTGGTCGCCGGCCTGCAGGCCCAAGGGGGCCAGGATGTAGCGCTTCTCGCCGTCGGCATAGTGCAACAGTGCGATCCGCGCGCTGCGATTCGGATCGTATTGCACGCTGTGGACGCGCGCCGGGATGTTGTCCTTGTTGCGGCGAAAGTCGATCAACCGGTATTGTTGCTTGTGTCCGCCGCCGCGATGCCGGGAGGTGATTTTGCCCTGGTTGTTGCGGCCGCCCGTCTTGCGCTTGGGCACCAGCAGGCTCTTTTCCGGCACGGCGCCCTTGGTGACGTCGGCGAAATCGCTGACGGTGGCGCCGCGGCGTCCGGGAGTCGTCGGTTTGTATCGTCGAATGCCCATCTGGTTGGTCTTTCCTGGTAATCGAGTCCGCGCGCTGGCGGGAATGGTCATTACGGGAGCGCGGCGCGATTAAAAGAAGTCGATGCGATTCTCCGGGTGAAGCTTGACGATGGCTTTTTTCCAGTCCTTGGTGTGGCCGATCGAGAAGCGGGTGCGGCGTGGCTTGCCCTTGCGGTTTTGCGTGTGTACGGCCAGCACTTTGACGTTGAACAGTTCTTCGACGGCGCGCCGCACGTCGTCCTTGGTCGCCTGGCGGTGAACCTCGAAGGCATAAGCGTTGTAGCGACTCGAACGGTGCATGCCCTTCTCGGTCACCAGCGGCCGCAGGATGATCTGGTGCGGCACCAGCGTGCTCGCCAGCGGTGGTTTGATTTCGGTGGCCATCGTCAAAGTCTTTCGTTTGGGCAGCGGGCTCCGGGCGGGGCCGCGCCGGTGCGCTCGTTACGCCTGGTCCTGCCGGGAGGTTTTGGAGTTAGCCCGATTTCGCACGGCTTCCAGCGCGGCCTTGGTCATCAACACGCGCCGCGGCGCCAGCAGCACCCAGGCGTTCAAGCCCGCCACCGGCGAGACGGTGACCCGATCGATATTGCGGGCGCTTTTGTAAACGTTGGTGTCGAGCTCGGCGGTGGCGACCAGCAGGCTGGAGTTCTCCAGCCCCAGCGCTTTGAGGATGGCGGCCATTTCCTTGGTCTTGGGCGCGTCGAACTTCAGGTCGTCAATGAGCGTGATTTCCTGGTCGCGAATCTTCGAGGCCAATGCCATCCGCGTGGCCAGTTGCAGTGCCTTGCGCGGCATGCGATAGGTCCAGTCGCGCGGGCGCTTGGCGAAGATGTGCCCGCCGCCGCGGCGAATGCCGCTGCGCCGCGAGCCGGCGCGGGCGTTGCCCGTGCCCTTCTGGCGATACATCTTCTTGGTCGAACCGGCGACTTCGGCGCGGCTTTTGGTCTTGGCGGTGCCGGCGCGCACGTTCGACTGATACATGATCACCGCGTCGTGCAGCAGTTGTTTGTTGATGCGCGGGGCCAGTTCGGCCGGGTCGATTTCGTAGTGCCCCACTTCCTTGCCGGAGCGATCGAAGACGGCCAGGCGGGCCACGGCCGAGGGCTTCGCGCTGGGCTTTGCGGTGCTGCGTTTTTTGGAATCGGGAGTCACGGTTGGGCCGCCTATAGCTTGTTCGTTTGCTTGATCAACACGTAGCCGCCATTCGGGCCGGGCACGCCGCCGCGGACGATGATCAAATGGTTCTCGGCGTCGATCCGCACCAGCTCGAGGTTGCGGACCGTGGTGCGTGCGTTGCCGTGGCGGCCCGCCATGCGGCGGCCCTTGGGCACGCGACCGGGAAACTGGCTCTGCCCGATCGAGCCGGGATGGCGGTGCACCTTTTTCACGCCGTGGCTGGCGCGCTGCCCGTGGAAATTGTGACGCACCATGACGCCGGCGGTGCCGCGGCCCTTGCTGGTGCCAATGACGTCGACGTATTTCATGTCGGCGAATTGATTGACGTCGATGGTCTGACCGACGGAGATGCCTTCGGTCGAGCCGCGGAACTCGCGGATGAAGCGCTTGGGCTCGCAATCGGCCTTGGGCAGCGCTTCGACGCCGGCCTTGGCACGGGCCTTGGAGCGCTTGCTGTCGAGCCTGGCAACGTGACCACGTTGGCTGCGATCGGCCAGACGCCGAGGCTTGTCGGCGTAACCCAGTTGCACCCCCTCGTAGCCGTCGCGCTCGATGGAGCGCAGTTGCAGCACGTGGCAGGGGCCGGCCTGGATCACGGTGACCGGAATGATGTTGCCGGCGTCGTCGAAAATTTGAGTCATCCCGACCTTGCGGCCGAGCAATCCGGTTGGCATCGCAGTATTTCCTGTGGTCGGTTGCCGAGCGGGAAGTCGAAGCCGATGGCCTCGCTTTACCCTCTACAGCTTCCAGTGCATAGGAGCTTCCGAGAGTGGCTTTGTATTACATTCAGTCGACCGCTGGGCGGTCGCGGTTGGCTGGCTAGTGTCGGCTCGAAGCCTTGATCTTGATGTCCACGCCCGCCGGCAGGCTGAGCTTGTTGAGCGCTTCGATCGTCTTGGCGGTGGCCTGCACGATGTCGATCAGTCGCTTGTGCGTGCGGATCTCAAACTGCTGCCGCGCTTTCTTGTCCACGTGAGGACTCGATTGCACGGTGTAGCGCTCGATGCGCGTGGGCAGCGGAATGGGGCCGTGAACTTCCGAATTCGTCCGCTTGGCCGTATCGACGATTTCCGCAGCGCTCTGGTCGAGCACCGAGTGGTCGTACGCCTCCATGCGGATGCGAATGATCTCTTGCGAATGACCCGACACGAACGACTCCTGAAAACGGCCGCCCCCCAAGTCAATGCAGTGCGGGCCGTCGACACAATGTGGACAGCCAACGCCGTGGACTGGGCGACCGAAAACCGTTTCGCGAAACTACTTAACTTGCCAGCATGCCACATGGGCAAACCACAAATCGTAAGGCTTTTGCGAAAACCTGTCAACGGCCGGTTTTGGCGATTTTCCAGCGATGACGTCGCCCGCGGCCGAGCAGTGCCCCCAAGGCGAGCAAAGCGGGTCTGCCTGGCGAGGATTCGGCGGCCAGCTTGCCGCAGGGAGGGTCGCCCCGGTACGGAGGGAGTGCCGCCGCCGCGATGGCTCGCATTGGCGCGCGGGCCGCTACACGAAATGGTCGCGGATCTCGGCCGGCGCGGGGCCGTAGGCGGCCGGTTCCATCGAGCAGGTGGCACGGCCTTGGCTCAGGCCGCGCATGGCGCTGGAATAGCCGAACAACGTCGCCAAGGGGGCTTCGGCCTCGATGACGACGATTTTGCCGCGATGGGCGGTGTGCGTGATCATGGCGCGCCGCTGCTGCAAGTCGCTGATGAAATCGCCCAGGTGATCCTCGGGCGTGGTGATCTGCAGCCGCATGATCGGCTCCAGCAGCACCGTGCCGGCGGCTTGCAGGCCCTTGTTGAACGCGTCGGCCGCGGCGAAGCGAAAGGCGATCTCGCTGGAGTCCGTTTCGTGTACCTGGCCGCCGGTGATCGTGATTTTGACCTTCATCAGCGGGCAGCCGAGCAAGCCGCCGCCGTGTCCTTGTTCGGTGAGCCCGTCGATGACGGTCGAAAGGTACGGGTCGGGCAGCACGTCGCCGCGTGCCGGCACGACCAGCGCTCCCGGTCCGCCGGCCGGGTATGGCTCCATCTTGATCTTCACTTCGGCGAACAGCGACTGCCCGCCCTGCTGGCGGTGGCAGGCGCCGGTGACTTCGGCGGCGCGTTCGATCGTCTCGCGATAGCTGACCCGCGGCTTGTGGACGCGCACGTTCAGATTGAAATCGCGCAACAGCCGGTGCTTGATGACTTCCAGGTGCAACTCGCCCATGCCGCTGATCAGCGTCTGGCCGGTCTCTTCGTTTTCCAGGGCGCGAAAGGTGGGATCCTGCCGCTTCATCATCTCCAGGGTATCGGCCAGCTTCTTTCGTTCTGTCGAGCTCTCGGGCTCGATGGCCATGGCGATGACGGTATCTGGGAATTGAATGGTCTCGAGCAGGATCGGGTGCTGGGGGTCGCAGAGCGTGTCGCCGGTGATGGTGTGGCGCAGTCCGATGATGCCAACGATGTCGCCGGTGGTGACCGACGGGACTTGCTCGCGGCGATCGGCCTGGATGTGCCAGAGCTGCGGCACGTTTTCCTTTTTGTCCTTGCCCGGATTGAGCATGCGCGAATTGGCCTTCAGCTCGCCGGAATAGACCCGTGCGTAGAACAAGTCGCCGTGCTTGTCGGCGTCGATCTTGAAGACCAGCGCGGAAAACGGCTCGTCGGGGCTGGGCTTGCGAAGCAGTTTCTTGTCGGGGTGCTTCGGGTCGACGCCTTCGACCGGCGGCACGTCGGCCGGGCTGGGCAGGTAGTAGGTCACCGCGTCCAACAACGGCTGCACGCCGATGTGGTCCAGCGCCGAACCGCACAACACCGGCACGATCAGGTGCATCAGCGTCGCTTCGCGCACCACGCGGCGAATCAACGCGGCGGGAATGTCCCCCTTTTCCAACACCAGCTCGGCCAGCTCGTTGGAAAACTCAAACAGCCGTTCGAGCATGTCGCTGCGCCACAGATCGGCTAGGTCTTGCAGTTCCGCGGGGATGGACTGTCGCTGGACTTCCGCGCCGAGCTTGTCCGGATCGAACGTCAGGTATTCCATCTCCACCAGGTCGACGATGCCGCGAAAGGCGTCGCTCAGATGGGGCGGGCCGCTGCCCGAGGGCACCTGGATGGCCACGGGGTTGGCTTCCAGCCGCTTGCGAATCTCCTCGAACGTGCCGTCGAAGTCGGCGCCTTCGCGGTCCATCTTATTGATGAACGCGATCCGCGGAATGTTGTACTTGTCGGCCTGGCGCCAGACGGTTTCGCTTTGCGCCTCGACGCCTTCGCGGGCGCTGAACACGACCACGCCGCCGTCGAGCACGCGCAGGCTGCGCTCCACTTCGGCCGTGAAGTCGACGTGTCCGGGCGTGTCGATGAGGTTGATGTTGCAATCGCGCCAGGGAAACGACACGGCCGCGGCGCGAATGGTGATGCCGCGCTGCTGCTCTTCGGGATCGAAGTCGGTGATCGTGGTGCCCTTGTCCACTTCGCCCATGCGATGGCTGGCGCCGCTGTAGTAGAGCATCCGCTCGGTGACGGTGGTCTTGCCGGCGTCGATATGGGCGATGATGCCGATATTGCGCAACTGTTCGAGTTTACGTGCCATGAGAGTCGTCGCGAAACGGCGCGGGGAAGTCGGATGGAGGCAGCAGGTATTCTTGCCGAACGCCTGGCGCATGACAACGCCGCGCCGGCTGGGCAGCCAGTGACGCGGCGTGGAATGGGGATCACAGTGTCGCTACCAGGCGAGCAGTGTCGTTACCGGGCGAGCAGTGTTGTTACCAGGCGAGCAGTGTTGTTACCAGGCGAGCAGTGTTGTTACCAGGCGAAGTGGGCATACGCCTTGTTGGCATCGGCCATGCGGTGGATGTTGTCGCGGCGCGACATGGCAACGCCCTCTTTCTTGTAGGCGGCCATCAATTCCTCGGCCAGCTTCTCGTGCACGGCGCGGCCCTTCTTTTCGCGCACGGCCATCAGGATCCAGCGGATTGCCAGCGACTGCTGCCGGTTGCGATTGACCTGCATCGGCACCTGGTAGGCGGCCCCGCCGACGCGCTTCGAGCGGACCTCGATCGCCGGCTTCACGTTTTCCACCGCCTGCGTGAAGACCTCGATCGGCTCGGTGTCACCGATCTTCTCCTTGATGATGTCCAAGGCGTCGTAGAACACCATTTGCGCGGTGTGCTTCTTGCCGTCGTGCATCAGGCAGTTGATGAATTTGCTGGCAAGCATCGAGTCGAACCGAGGATCGGGTGCGAGTTGCTTGCGGCTGGCGGTGATTCGGCCCATGGAATTTGCGTTGAGCTAGTGGCTAGTGGTTAGCGAGTGGCAAATGGTTGACTTTTTCCTGCGGCCTACAGCGTACAGCCGAAAGCCCACTTAGGACTTCTTGGCGCCGTACAGGCTGCGGGATTGTTTGCGGCCATCGACGCCCAGGGTATCGAGCGCGCCGCGTACGACGTGGTAGCGGACGCCCGGCAGATCGCGGACGCGGCCGCCGCGGACCAGCACGATCGAGTGCTCCTGCAAGCTGTGGCCTTCGCCCGGGATGTAGACGGTCACTTCCTTGCCATTGGAAAGCCGCACGCGTGCGATCTTGCGCATCGCCGAGTTGGGCTTCTTGGGGGTCATGGTCTTCACCTGCAAGCACACGCCGCGCCGCTGCGGACACTTGTCCAACACGGGCGACTTGCTGAACTTGCGCGGTTGCTTGCGTTTCTTACGAACGAGCTGGTTGATCGTCGGCATAAATGGAGCTTTTCACAGGCCAATGGCTAACGCGAGGAGAATGAACCCCTCAATTTACCGAAGTTTACGGGGGTGTCAAGGACGGGTTTTTGGCGTCGGATCCGGCACCTGCCGACGACGTGTATCTGCCCGCGCAAGCAAGAAGCCGCCCGGGGAGGCGGCTTCTTGAGTGACACATCTAATGTCTGCGGAAGCTACTCTCCGTCGTCCGTCTCTCCGGCGCCGCCCAAGAGGGCTTCCAGCGCGTTGGTGCCGGTGGGGACTTCGGGTTGCGTGGCGCCGCCGTTGCTGGCCGAGCCATCGGCAGCAGCGGTTTCCAGCAGCGGGAAGCTGCGCTCCAGCACGCGATCCTTCTCGGCTTGCAACGCCTCGAGCGCCTCGGGCCGGATGCGAACTTCCGAGTCCTGGAAGATCTTGAAGCCGGTGCCGGCGGGCACGAGGTGGCCCAGGATGACGTTTTCCTTCAGTCCCACCAGGTTGTCGACGCGACCGGCCAGGGCCGCTTCGGTGAGCACCTTGGTCGTTTCCTGGAAGCTGGCTGCGGAGATAAAGCTGGAGCTTTGCACCGAGGCCTTGGTGATGCCCAGCAATTGCGTGCTGGCCGTGGCGGGTTTGGGACGAGTCCCCTTGGACGCCTCGCCACCGAGCGCCTCGATCTGGGCGTTGACCTGCTCGAGGGCTTCCTTGGGCACGATCGTGCCTTCGGCAAAGTCGCTGTCTCCCTTGTGCGAGATTTTCACGCACTTCGACAGGCCCTGGTTGGCCGCACGGAACTCGAACTTGTCGAGCACGCTGCCGGGCAACAGGCTGGTATCGCCCGGCGTTTCGATCTTCACCTTGCGCAACATCTGCGCGACGATGATCTCGATGTGCTTGTCGTCGATTTCCACGCGCTGGCTGCGATAGACGTTCTGAATTTCGCGGACCAGGTATTGCTGCACCGCTTCTTCGCCGCTGATGCGAAGAATGTCGTGCGGCACCAGTGGTCCGTCGACCAGCGCTTCGCCCGCCCGCACGAAGTCGCCGGCATGCACGCGCAGGTGCTTGCCGTGGGCGACCAGGTGCTCGCGTTCGATGCCGCTTTCGCTACGGACGATGATGGTCCGCTTGCCGCGTCGCTTTTCGCCCAACAGCTCGACGTTGCCGTCGATTTCGGCGATGACGGCCGGCTCTTTGGGCTTGCGTGCTTCGAAGATCTCGGTGACGCGGGGCAGACCGCCGGTGATGTCCTGGGTGCCGGAGACTTCGCGCGGCGTCTTGGCCAACAACGTGCCGGCCGAGACTTGCAGCCCCTCGGTGACCTCGATGTGGGCCTTTTCCGGCAGGTAGTAGAAGTCGAGGATCTTACCGCTGGTGTCTTCCAGCACGACCTGCGGGTGCAGATCGCCCTTGTGCTCCATGATCATGCGTCGTTCGTGGCCGCTGGGATCTTTTTCCAGGCGCATCGTTTCGCCCTGGATGACGTCTTCGTAGCGCACGCGACCGGCCACTTCGGCCAGGATCGGAATGCTGTGCGGATCCCACTGGCAGAGAAGCGAGCCGGGTTTGACGATGTCGCTTTCGTTGACGAGCAGCATCGAGCCGGCAGGCACTTCGTACTTTTCCAGCTCGCGACCCTTTGGATCGAGAATGGTGATTTCGCCGTTGCGGGTGAGCACGACCTGTTGCCCGGCGTCGTTCTGCACGACCTTGAGCCGGGTGAATTGGACGTTGCCCTCGCGCTTGGCGCGGATTTCGCTTTCCTCGACGGCGCGGGCGGCGGTGCCACCGATGTGGAACGTCCGCATGGTGAGCTGCGTGCCGGGCTCGCCGATGCTCTGCGCGCCGATGATGCCCACGGCCATGCCCTCTTCGACCATCGAGCCGGTCGACAGGTCCATGCCGTAGCAGCGGCGGCAAACGCCCAACGTGGCATCGCAGGTCATGGGGCTGCGAACCTGGATCTTTTCCAGGCCCAGTTCCTCGATGCGGCGTGCGATCTCGTTGGTGATCATTTCGTTTTCGCGGACGATCACCTCGTCGGTAATGGGATTGACGATGTTGATGCGGCTGACGCGGCCGCGAATCGAATCGGCCAGTCGCACTTCCACTTTCTCGCCGCGATAGATCACGCCCTTGGTGATGCCCTGGGTGGTACCGCAGTCTTCCATCGTGATCACCACGTTCTGGGCCACGTCGGCCAGTTTGCGGGTGAGGTAACCCGAGTCGGCGGTTTTCAGGGCCGTGTCGGCCAGGCCTTTGCGAGCACCGTGCGTGGAGCTGAAGTATTCGAGCACCGAGAGTCCTTCGCGGAAGTTGGCCTTGATCGGCGTTTCGATGATCTTGCCCGACGGCTTGGCCATCAGACCGCGCATGCCGGCCAACTGGCGGATCTGTTCGACGCCGCCGCGGGCGCCGGAGTGGGCCATCAAGTAGATCGGGTTGACATAGCCCGGCCGGCGAAAGTCATTTTCCAGCTCGCTCATCATCTCGGTGGTGATGCGTTCGCGGGCGTGGGTCCAGGCGTCGAGCACCTGGTTGTAGCGCTCTCCCTCGGTGATGATGCCGCGCTGGTAGAGCTTGTTCTTCTTGAGCACTTCCTTTTCGGCGTCGGAGATGATCTTGGTCTTGCTGGGAGGCGTGATCAGATCGTCGGTGGCGAACGACAGCCCGCTGTGTGTGCTCTCGCGGAAGCCCAGGCGATTCATATCGTCCAGCAGGTCGATGGTGGCGCGGCGGCCGAGCACCTGGTAGCAGTCGGAAATGACGCGTGCCAGTTCGCTGGAGCGCATGGGAATGTTGTAGTACAGCATGCCGTCGGGCAGCGTCATGTTGAACAGCACGCGGCCGACGGTGGTTTCGATCAGCGCGCCTGGCTTGGCCGTGTCGTTTTCGGTTTTCAAGCGACGCGTGGGGGGCAGCTTGACCTTGATGCGTGCGTGGGTATCGACCGCGCCGAGCGAATAGGCCAGTTGCACTTCATTGAGCGAGGCGAAGATCATGCCCTCGCCCTTGCGACCGGGGAGCGAGATGGTCACGTAGTAGCAACCCATGACCACGTCCTGCGACGGGCTGATGATCGGCGCGCCGTTGGACGGGCTGAAGATGTTGTTGGTCGACATCATCAACGTATGGGCTTCGACCTGCGCCTCGATCGACAGCGGCAGGTGGACGGCCATCTGGTCGCCGTCGAAGTCGGCATTGAAACCGCGGCACACCAGCGGGTGCAGCTTGATGGCGTTGCCTTCGACCAGCGTCGGCTCGAAGGCCTGGATGCCCATGCGGTGCAGCGTGGGAGCGCGATTCAACAGCACGGGGTGATTGCGAATCACCTCTTCGAGGATATCCCATACTTCCTCGTCCTTGCGCTCGAGCATCTTCTTGGCGCTCTTGATCGTGTCGGCATGGCCCAGATCCTTGAGCCGGCGGATGATGAACGGCTGGAACAGCTCCAGCGCGATCTTCTTGGGCAGGCCGCACTGGTGCAGGCGCAGGTTCGGCCCCACCACGATCACGCTGCGCGCCGAATAGTCGACGCGCTTGCCCAGCAGGTTTTCGCGGAAGCGGCCCTGCTTGCCCTTGATCATGTCGGTCAGCGACTTGAGCGGGCGATTGCTGCTGCCCAACACGGGGCGCTTGCAGCGGTTGTTGTCGAACAGGGCGTCGACCGATTGCTGCAGCATGCGCTTTTCGTTGCGGATGATGACTTCCGGCGCGTTCAAATCGACCAGCTTCTTGAGCCGGTTGTTGCGGTTGATGATGCGGCGGTACAGGTCGTTCAAGTCGCTGGTGGCAAAGTTGCCCGAATCGAGCAAGACCAGCGGGCGCAGGTCGGGCGGGATGACCGGAATCACGTCCAGCACCATCCACTCGGGCTTGTTGTCCGAGTCGCGAATCGCCTCGACGATCTTGAGCCGGTTGATCAGATCCTTGG
This sequence comes from Pirellulales bacterium, assembly GCA_041750795.1. GTDB lineage: Bacteria > Planctomycetota > Planctomycetia > Pirellulales > PALSA-1355 > JTS-RE94. Next base: position 10,282 of record JBGSYQ010000039.1, read on the forward strand.
CCTTTTGCTTTGAGCCGGTTTCGACCAGGTCGGTGCGCAGGTCCTTGGAGAGTTGCACCAGGTCGAGGTCCTGCAGCAGCTTGCGGACGGCTTCGGCGCCCATGTCGGCTTCGAAGGCGCCTTCGCCATATTGCTCGCGAGCCGAGCGATATTCTTCCTCGGTGAGCAGTTGCTGCTTTTTGAGCGCGGTGTCGCCGGGGTTGGTGACGACGTAATCCTGAAAGTAGATGACCTTTTCCAGGCTGGTGGTCTTCATGGCCAGCAAGTTGCCCAGGCGGCTGGGCATGGCTTTGAAGAACCAGATGTGCACGACCGGCGCGGCCAGCTCGATGTGGCCCATTCGCTTGCGGCGGACGCGGCTGTGGGTGACTTTGACGCCGCAGCGGTCGCAGATCATGCCCTTGTATTTCATGCCCCGGTACTTGCCGCACGAGCATTCCCAGTCTTTTTCGGGGCCGAAGATGCGTTCGCAGAACAGCCCGTCCTTTTCGGGGCGGTAGGTGCGATAGTTGATCGTTTCGGGCTTTTTGACTTCGCCGAACGACCAACTTCGGATGTCGTGCGGCCGAGCGAGGCTGATCTTCACCGACGTGTAGTCGTTGATCCGATCGTAAGAGCTTTCGCCGAGAGTGCTCACAGTTCACCCCTCCTATATAAATGTCGCGTAAAACAACGAACCTGGCACGGCGGCCCGCGGAGGGACCGCCGCTCACACGCGTCCCGCTACACGCGACGTTTTTCCAATTGCATGTTGAGTCCCAGTCCGCGGATTTCGTTGGTCAACACGTCGAAGCTGGCTGGGGTCCCGGCTTCGAGCGTGTTTTCGCCTTTGACCATCGATTCGTAAATCTTGGTGCGTCCTTCCACGTCGTCGCTCTTGACGGTGAGCAACTCCTGCAGGATGTAGGCGGCGCCGTAAGCTTCCAGCGCCCAGACTTCCATTTCGCCAAATCGCTGGCCCCCGAAGCGTGCCTTGCCGCCCAACGGCTGTTGCGTGATGAGCGAGTAAGGACCGGTGGAGCGAGCGTGTACCTTGTCGTCGACCAGGTGGTGCAGCTTGAGCATGTAGATGTAGCCGACCGTGGTCTCCTGCTCGAACGGCTCGCCGGTGCGGCCGTCGAAGAGTTGGGCCTTGCCGTGGGCGGGCAACTTGGCTTCCTTGAGCGCCTTCTGGATCGTTTCCTCGGTGGCGCCGTCGAACACCGGCGTGATGGCCTGGAAGCCCAGCTTGGCGCCGGCCCAGCCCAGGTGCGTTTCCAGAATCTGGCCCACGTTCATACGGCTGGGAACGCCCAGCGGGTTGAGCAGGATTTGCAGCGGCGTGCCGTCGGCCAAGAAGGGCATGTCTTCCTGCGGCAGGATCTTGGCGATCACGCCCTTGTTGCCGTGACGCCCGGCCATTTTGTCGCCGACCGAGATCACGCGCTTAGCGGCGACGTAGACCTTGACCATCTGCAAGACACCGCTGCGCAGCTCGTCGCCGCGCTTCATCGAGTTGAGCTTGCGATCACGATCGTCGAGCGCTTGCTCCACCGACGGCCAATGGATTTTGTGGAGCTTCTCCACGTCGGCCTTGCGCTGCGGGCTGCGGATGTCGATCGCATCCAGCTTGAATCGCTGCGCCTGGTCGGCGATGTACTTGGCTTCCTGATCGCGCACCAGCGGCGTGCCCTCGTCGTCGACCAGGGGCCGTTGCAGCACGCTCTCCATTTCGCCGACCATGGCCGAGAAAGCGGCGGCGATCTTGGCCGCGCCTTCGGCTTCGGCCTCTTTCAGCGCCTTCTCGAATGCCTTGCGCTCTTCGTCCGAGAGGCTCAGGCGACGGGAGAACTTTTGCGTGTCGATGACGATGCCTTCCACGCCCGAGGGCACTTCCAGCGAGTCGTTCTTCACGTCTTCGCCGGCGCGGCCGAAGATGGCGTGCAGCAGTTTTTCCTCAGGCGTCAGCTCGGTCTTGCTCTTGGGAGAGACCTTGCCCACCAGGATATCGCCCGGGCGAACGAAGGTGCCGATTTGCACAATGCCGCTCTCGTCCAGGTTGCGGAGGGCCTTTTCGCTGACGTTGGGAATATCGCGGGTGAATTCCTCGCGACCGAGCTTGGTCTCGCGAATCTCGATGTCGAACTCTTCGATGTGAATCGAAGTGTAGGTGTCATCCTTCACCAACTGTTCGCTGATGATGATGGCATCCTCGAAGTTGAAGCCGTCCCAGACCATGAAGCCGACCAGCACGTTGCGTCCCAGCGCCAACTCGCCCAGGTGGGTGGCGGCGCCGTCGGCGATCACGTCCCCTTTTTCGACCTTCTGGCCGATCTCGACAATCGGCTTCTGGTTCTGGCAGGTGCGTTCGTTGAGACCCACGAACTTGCGGAGCGGGTAAGCCTCGCTGCCGATTTCGATGCGCGTGGAGTCGACGTAGCTGACGGTGCCTTTGCGCCGAGCGCGGACGATCATGCCCGAGTTAGTGGCCACGTCGCGCTCCATGCCGGTGGCGACGATGGGCGGCTCGCTGACCAGCAGCGGCACGGCCTGCCGCTGCATGTTCGAGCCCATCAGGGCGCGGTTGGCGTCGTCGTGCTCCAGGAACGGAATCAAACCGGCCGAGACGCCCACCATCTGGCTGGGCGCCACGTCGATGAATTGCACTTTTTCGACGGGCACCATTTCGAAGTCGGAGTGGTAGCGTGCGATGATGGTGTCGCCTTGCAGCTTGCCGTTTTCGATGGGGGCGTCGGCCGGGGCCAGGTAGGCCTCGCTTTCCTCGTCGGCACGCAGCCACAGGACCTCGTCGGCCAGCTTGCCGTTGACCACTTTCCGATACGGCGTGACCAGAAAGCCGTATTCATCCACGCGCGAGTAGATGGCCAGGCTGGAGATCAAGCCGATGTTCGTGCCTTCCGGCGTTTCGATCGGGCAGATGCGGCCGTAGTGCGAAATATGCACGTCGCGCACTTCGAATCCGGCCCGCTTGCGATTCAAACCGCCGGGACCCAACGCCGAGAGCCGGCGTTCGTGCGTGAGCATCGACAGCGGGTTGGTCTGGTCGACCACCTGCGACAGCTCGCCGCGGCCGAAGAAATATTCGATGGCCGCCGAGATGCTCTTGGGATTGATCAAGCTGCGCGGCGTCATGTCTTCGACGTCCTTGAGGCTCATCCGCTCTTGCACGGTGCGGCGCAGCTTGAGGAAGCCTTTGCGCAATTCGTCGCAGGCCAGCTCGTCGATGGTCCGCAGGCGGCGATTGCCCAGGTGGTCGATGTCGTCGACTTCCGCCCCTTCGTCGTTCTGGGTCAGCATCAACAGATAGCGAATTGCGGCGATCAGGTCTTCGGGGCGGAGGGTCATTTCCGCCTCGGGCACGTTGAGCTTCAGCTTGCGATTGATGCGGAAGCGGCCCACTTTGCCCAGGCGATAGCGGTTGGTGTCAAAGAACTTCTCGTGGAACAGGGCGCGCGCTTTTTCGAGCTGCGGCGGATTGCCGGGACGCAGCCGCTGGTAGATGCGCAATAGCGCCTCTTCGTGGCTCGAGGTGGTGTCCTCGGCCAGGCTGTTGAAGATGAGCGGTACCTTGGGATCTTCCATCACCTCGACGGAGTTGAGCCCCGAGGTGCAGATCGTTTCGGCGACGTTCTTGGTGATCTTTTGCCCGCCTTCGAGGATGACTTCGCCGGCGCGATCGCTGCTGGTGGGATAGACGACGTCGTCGACGGCGATTTTGCCTTCGATCTTGCTCACGCTGCGGCCGTCGACCACCTTTTCGGTGGAGGTCGGATAGAACACGCGGATCAAGTCGGCGTTGAGGCTGTACTTGGGATCCATCGCGCGGAGCAGCGTCATGGCCGAGAACTTGCCGCTCTGGTCGATGCGTACGCTGAGCGTGTCTTTCTTGCTGGTGTTCAGCTCGATCCAACTGCCGCGCTCGGGAATGATGCGGCAACTGTGCAGCCGTCGATCGCTCGACTCCACTTCGCTGACGAAGTCGACGCCCGGGCTGCGGTGCAACTGGCTGACCACGACGCGTTCGGCGCCGTTGATGATGAACTCGCCGCCGCCGAGCATGATGGGCATGTCGCCCAGATAGACTTCTTCCTCGATCGGCTGTTCCTTGGTGAGGCGCAGCCAGACGCGGAACGGCCGACCGTACGTGAGCCGCAACTGGCGGCACTCGTGGGGCTCGTAACGCGGCTTGCCCAGCTCGTAGCCCATGTACTCCAGCTTGAGCGTCTTGTCATAGCTTTCGATGGGGAAGATTTCGCGCAGCACGCCTTCGATGCCATGATCGGCCCGCTTGTTCATGGGCACGTCATACTGCAGAAAGGTCTCGTAGCTGCGCGTCTGGATGTCGGTCAAATCGGGGATCTGGTGCAACTTGCGAATGCTGCCGAAGTGACGGACTTCCTTTGGCGCCAGGCGTCGCTGTGCTGAAGTGGCCATGCGAGGCTCCTCAATCTGCTTGCGCAGGTGTTTGAATCGAGACGTGGGGTCGAAACGGGGTGGCCGCAACGTGCGCGCGGGGCACGCAGGCGAGTTTTGCCGCGGCGCGGTGGCGCGCAACGCGGGCGCAGAACTTTTGCCCTGTCGAGGTGCGGGAAACGAATCGGGTCAAGTTGTTCTCTGTCTCGAGCGGCCTGACCGTCGTTGCTCCGTGAGGAGCCCAGACGGCCGTCAAGAATCGGAACAAGCGATCGCTACTTGATCGAAACCGTGGCGCCGGCCTCTTCCAGTTCTTTCTTGATTTTTTCGGCCTCTTCCTTCGAGACGCCTTCCTTCACGTTGCTGGGCACGCCTTCCACGAGATCCTTGGCTTCTTTCAGCCCGAGGTTGGTGATCGCGCGGACCACTTTGATCACGCCGATCTTCTTGTCGCCGAAGCCATCGAGCACGACCTTGAACTCGGATTGCTCTTCGACCGCGGCGCCGCCGCCGTCGCCCGGGGCGGCCGCCATCATGACCGCGCCGCCGGCAGC
>JBGSYQ010000040.1:0-10486 GCA_041750795.1 Pirellulales bacterium
CGTTCGGCCTGCACTCCAAACAGGCGCACTTCCGGCCGGCTGTGCTTGACGGCCAGCGCGATGCCGGCCAGCAGCCCGCCGCCGCCAACGGGCACGACGATCGCGTCGACGTCGGACACTTGTTCAAGGATCTCCAGGGCCATGGTCCCCTGGCCGGCGATGATGGCCGGATCGTCGAAGCCATGCACGTAGTGCAACTCCCGCTCGCGCGCCAATTCGTGAGCGTGATCGAAGGCTTCGTGAAATGTCTCGCCGAACAGGATCACCTGCGCCCCCAGGCGCCGGCAGGTGCTTTGCTTGATCAGCGGAGCGTACTTGGGCATGACGACCGTGACGCCGATCGACAGCAGTTTGCCATGATAGGCCAGCCCCAGTGCGTGGTTGCCGGCCGACGCGGAGACGACGCCCCGCCGTCGCTGATCGTCGGGCAATTGCAGCAAAGCGTTGCGGGCGCCGCGCTCCTTGAAGCTGCCGGTCCGCTGCAAATAATCGAGCTTGCAATGCACCGGGCAGCCGGCCAGTTCCGACAGCGGGATCGACTCGGGGCACGGCGACTCGTAGATTCCCTGGGCAATCCGCCTCCGGGCGCTGACGACCTCGGCAAACGTGAGCGTCATAGTCATTCCATGATCGGCGGAGCTGGCCACGGCTTGGCGACACTCGCGGAACATCCGCGCATGATCTCGGACACGGATTTGCGGCGGAATGATCGGCGACACTCTCGCTGGGCACGGAACCCGTCCGACCCGGGCGATTGTATCGTGCTGGCCGTTGCCAAGGCAAACGGTCGCATGCCGTCAGATGCTGCCCGCGGCCCCGCGCCCGATGGCGATGATGAGACCCACGAGGTTGCCCGGCAGTTCGCGAAAACTGCGAGTTTCGCGTGGGCGGCCCTGACACTTGTGGCCCTGACACTTGCGGCGCTGGCACGCACGGACGTCGCGGCGCGCGAATTGAGTACGACGCCTATTTGGCCGATGACGCGCAGGTTGCTGCGATCTCATCGCAATGCACGACCGCATGGTTGGGCCGATGATTGGCGATCGCATCAGCCAGCGTCCGCTCCAGCGTCGCCGTTTTGGCGGCCTGGGTCCGCTCGACGGCGTGTTCCTGGATGCCGACGATGTGTCCGGCCGTGCCTTCGTGCAGGAATACGCAATTGCGGCCGGCGCCCTTCGCCTTGGCCAATGCGCTTTCGGCGCGATGAAACAGCGTGCCGCACGTGTCGCCATGGGCAGACGCCGCCAGTCCGGCGCTGATCGTGATGGCCATCGTTTCCTGCACGGCGCGGCGCATGGTTTCCACCAGTTCGGCCGCCACCGAGGCTTCGGTTTGAGGCATCACGATCACGAACTTTTCGCCCCCGTAACGCCCCAGCAAGTCGCAGGGACGGACCATCGCGCGCAGCGTTTCGACCAGTTCGACCAGCACGCGGTCCCCCTGTAAGACCGACCGCGAGTCGTTGAGTTGTTTGAGATAGTCGACGTCCACAACGGCCAGCGTCACGGGCAGCGCGTGCCGCGATTGTGCGGCCAGCAACCCACCCAGCGCCTCGTCCAGCGCTTGTCGATTGGCCGCGCCGGTCAGCGGATCGGTGCGCAGCTCGGTAAACGTCGAAAGGTGCGACATCTGCTGCAGCAGATTGGCATAGGCGTTGGAGATCTCGGCCGTCAGCCGGTTGGCTTGCTTGAGCATTTCTTCCGAGCGGTCACACAGGTCGTGGTGCGAGAAGATCGGCTCGCGCTCGTACCGCGACAAACGCGACGTGAAGCGCCGCGTGGCGCCGCCGTGCTGCGAAATGGCTTTGTGCAGCCGCTGGGCCACGCCTTCCAGGTCCTCAATCACCGTCAACGCGCGTTCGATCTCGGTGCGTTGGTCCGCGCCGCTGGGCCGCGCCCGCCGCAGCCGCTTGCGACCAAACCAATACCCGCACACGGCGGCACCCGCCACCAGCGTGATGCCGGAAAGCATCAGCCACCAAGCTTCTGGCAATAACATCGTCGATTCAAGTCCTGAAATAGCCCGCAAATGGCGTCCCGTTGCCCCTGGTCGCATCAACTATAGATCAAAATAGCCTACGTTCGTGTTGGGCGCTGGGAGCGCAAACCGCAGGAAACGCAGCGCGGACGGCTCGCCGATGGCGTGGTGGCGGGCGGCAGATTCCGCAGGAAACCTACCAGCGGAATCGCTCGGGTCGGCCGGCATTCCCTACGACGCGAACGATCGGACCACGCGAGCGCGAAAACGGCGCCGCGCAGCGCCCTCGGCCTGTGCCGATGGCGCTACAGCAACCCGTAATGCCCCAGCGTCTTGCGCAGCTTGGCTTCGCTGGGCCCGTCGAGCGGGGTCATCGGCATCCGCAGTTCGCCCGTGTCGCGGCCAAGCAGTTGCATGGCCGCTTTGACGGGGATGGGATTGGTGGCCAGCCCCAGCATGTCGCGGCACAGCGGGAACAGCTTGCGATGCCAGTGGAGCGCCTCGGCCTGGTTGCCCGAGTCGAACGCCTTGACCAGCGCCATCATGTCTTGCGGAACGATGTTGCCGACCACCGAGATCACGCCCCGCGCGCCGATCGCCATCAATGGCAACGTCAGGCTGTCGTCGCCCGACAACACGGTCAGGTTCGACAGCGCCATCACTTGCGAGGCCTGGTCCATCGAGCCGGTGGCTTCCTTGACCATGGTGATGTTGGGGTGCTCGCCCATCCGCGCGATGGTTTCGGGCTCGATGTTTTTGCCCGTGCGGCCGGGGATGTTGTACACGCAGATCGGCAGGTCCACCGCGTCGCCCAACGCGACGAAGTGCTGGTAAAAGCCCTCTTGCGTCGGCTTGTTGTAGTAGGGTGCCACCACCAGCGCCGCGTCGGCGCCGGCCTGCTTGGCAAACCGGGTCAGCCGCAAGGCCTCGGCCGTGCTGTTGGAGCCAGTGCCCGGCATGACCTTGATGCGGCCGGCGGCAAACTCGACCACCGAGGCAATGATCCGCTCGTGCTCGTCGTGCGACAGCGTGGGGGACTCGCCCGTGGTGCCCACCGGGCAAACGCAAACCGTGCCGGCGGCCACCTGAAAATCGACCTGCTTGCGCAGCGTGTCATAGTCGATGGCGCCATCGCGAAACGGCGTGACCAGCGCAACGCTCAGCCCGGAGAATGCTTCGCCTTTGGTAGTCATCAGAGGAAACTCGCAGGAATAGCGGCGGCAAGCCGTACAGGTCGCATCATAGCGGAGGATGCCGCCCCAGAGCAATCAGGGCCGCGGCGCGTGTGTGGCACCATTTCCTGGCCGTAGCTGGATTCGCAAGAATTCAGCTTCCAAGGGCTGAAGTTTTGCAACTTCAGCTACGTGCCAGATTTTCTGGCCGCGCACCGCGGCACACCAACGTGGCAATCCGCCGGCATCCACGCTAGAATGAAACAGTCGGCCGCAGGGCAAGCCGCCGACGCCAGGGGCGCCCTTCTACTCGGATCAGAGCCTGCCATGCACCACCACCAACCCGCGCGCCCACAACCCTCCCCCCGTCTTTGTCCTCCAGCCTCCAGCCTCCAGCCTCCGGCCTCCCCCTCCGGCTTCACGCTCATCGAAATGCTGGTCTCGCTGGCGATCACGCTGATCATGATGGGTGCGGTCGTGACGCTCTTCGGCACGATCGCCGACAGCGTCTCCGGCAGTCGTTCGATCATCGAAATCTCCGAGCGCCTCCGCGCCACCCGCAACCGCCTGCAAGCCGATCTGCAAGGCGCCACCGCCACCATGAAACCCCCGCTGCGACCGGAAAACGACGAGGGGTATTTTGAGTTGATCGAAGGGCCGGCACTTGATCAAAACTCGGTTTCCGGGGCGGGTGGCCCGCTCGACACGGCAAGGGGCGACGTCGACGACGTGCTGATGTTCACCGTCCGCAGCCGCGGCGAGCCGTTCGTCGGGAAGTTCAATGGCACGACCGTCGAATCGCAGGTGGCCGAAGTGATCTACTTCTGCGCGCCGGCGGTCAATACCACGGGCCAGGATGTTGACGGCACATTGTACGTCGATCCCGGAACAGGCTTGCCCGTCCGCACCGTCACGCTCTATCGCCGCGTGCTGCTGGTCGATCCGGGCTTGACCGCCATGATGCCGGCCGCACCGTTGCCAGACTACTACAGCACCAATGACGTCTCCGCCCGATACGACGCGTCGGGAACTCCCAAGCTGATCGCAAACTCCCTCGGCGATCTGACGAAGCGTGAGAATCGCTTCGCGCACGGCGCAGGTTTCCCGTTCAACGTTGATAACACTCCATCGGGCCATTTCACGGACAACGCGTGGCTGACGCCTTTTATCGGAGAGCGTCTCGGCGACGACGTCCTGCTCACCAACGTCTTGAGCTTTGACGTGCAAGTGTATGACCCAAATGCCCCAGTGCTCGTCACTGGCGCCGCAGCGCTAACACCAAGCGACCCAGGTTTTCTGTCGGTTGGCACATTAGTCGCTGGTGCTTATGTCGACCTGGGCACGGACTACGCGGACGGTCAATTCAATCTCGACTCGCACAACACCGTCTCAACCTCGGGGGTTCTACAACCCGTCACGCCGTTGGTCCCCAGCGGCCAAGCCCACACCTACGACACCTGGTCGCTGCACTACGAAAACAACGGCGTCGACGATGACAATTTCGCGGGCATCGACCAAGGCACCAACGGCCTCGACGACAACAACAACGGCATCGTCGACGACATCGGCGAATTCGAAACCCGTCCCCCCTACTCCGCGCCGCTGCGCGGCATTCGCGTGACGATTCGCGTCTACGAGCCCAGCAGCCAGCAAATCCGCCAGGTGACCATCGTCAACGACTTCCTGCCCGATTAGATGAATTTTGGATTTTCGATTTTCGATTTTGGATTCGCGAAATCCAGGACATATCGCCCCGTAGCGCGCCGGAGTCATCTAGGCGTCTTCCTCCGCAGTCCCATTCCCACCTTTTCCACTCCCACATGGCCGCACCGCACGTCATTCGTTTGCGAGCACCTTGGCAGTGCGAGCCCTTGCCGCGCGGAAGTCTGAGCGTCGAGGCCGCGCCGGGCGTGCGTTGCACGCGGCGGTTCAACGCGCCTACGAATCTCGACGCCGACGAACGCGTGTGGCTGATCTGCGACGAGGTCGAGCATCGCGCGCGGTTCATGATCAACGGGCATGACCTGGGACTGGTCGAAGGCCCGCAAGTGCAGCCGCGGCTCGACCTGACCGACGTCCTCCAGCCGCACAACGTGCTGGAGATCGAAGTGGAACTGGCCGCCGACGAAACCGCGCCGCCGGCCGGCGAAAGCGGTCCGCTCGGCCTGCCCGGCGGCATCGGCGAAGTGCGTCTCGAAATCGCACGCCACGCCGCCGACTGGCAAATCGAAAAGTTCGACCGGCGATAAGTCGGGTTTTCTGATCCACAGATTACGCAGATTTCACAGAAAGATATTTACCACATCACGCCCACCGCCCGACCGCGTAACGCGACCGTGCAAATCGTCTCCCCGTCCTCTCTGCGAAATCTGCGTAATCTGCGGATCGTCTTCGAACGCCACCGCCGCCATCAGCCACGCGTGGAACTGCCCAACGCGCGCTGCTAGAATCGCACGCGGCATTCCACTTGCCCCCTGCCCTGCCCCGCCGGATGTATCTCATGAAAGCCATCTCCCTGGTCACCCTCGTCGGATTGTTTTGCGCACTGGGCCCATTCGCCGCGGCCGCCGAGCCAAACACGCTCACGCCCGCCGAAATCGAAGACGGCTGGATCCTGTTGTTCGACGGCCAGACCGATTTCGGCTGGCAGGCCAACAGCAAGGCCAACTGGAACGTGGCCGACGGCGTCATTTCGGTGAGCGAAGGCGAGAAGGGACTGCTCTCGACGACCAGCGAGTTTGCCGACTACGAGTTGACGCTCGACTTTCGCGCGCCCGCGGAAACCAACAGCGGCGTGTTTCTGCGCACGCCGCGGCAGCCCACCAATCCGGCCGTGGATTGCTATGAGTTGAACATCGCCGCGCCGGCGGTCAGCCCGTTTTCCACCGGCAGCTTCGTCAACCGCAAGAAGACGTCCGGCACGTTCGACACCAGCGACTGGCGCACCTTCCGCGTGCGCGCCGCAGGCGGACATTTCACCGTCGACGTCGACGGCACGCGGGCGTTGGAATATCACGATCCCCAGCCGCTGGGCCGCGGCCATATCGGCCTGCAGTTCAACACCGGGCTGGTCGAGTTCCGCAACGTTAAGCTGCGGCCGCTGGGGCTCACCGACATGACCAACGGGCGAGACCTGTCGGGCTGGCAGGAGTTTCCCGGCAAGCCCAGCCAGTTTGCCGTCACGCCCGAGGGCGCCATCCGCGTCACCAACGGTCCGGGCCAACTCGAATGGCAGGGCCGTGCGGCCGACTTCGTGATGCAGCTCGACGTCTATTCCGGCGGCAAGCACCTCAACTCCGGCATCTTCTTCCGTTCCATCCCCGGCGAGCTGTGGCAAGGCTACGAAAGCCAGATTCAAAACGGCTTCAAGGACGGCGACCGCACGCAGCCCATCGATTGCGGCACCGGCGGATTTTATCGCCGGCAGAACGCGCGCCGCGTGGTGTCCAACGATTTCGAGTGGTTCAAAAAGACCCTGGTCGTCAGCGGCGACCACATGGCCGCCTGGGTCAACGGCCTTCAGGTGAGCGACTGGACCGACCAGCGCGCTCCCGATGCGAACCCCCGTCGAGGGTTACGCCGCCAGGCCGGCACGATCAGCATTCAGGGGCACGATCCCACCACGGATCTCTCGTTCCGCAAGCTGCAAATCGCGGAAATGCCTCCCCGCTAGGGCCGAAAAATCTTTGACAAGCACCGTCGCTACGAAGTAAGCTGCTCTTGCTGCGGTTCCACAGCAAACCCGTTCGCACCGTCACACTTCCCGTCCGTGCAGGCCATTCAGCAAAAGGGGGCGGCGCCATGACGCTCCGAGAAATTCTCCACGCCAAGGGCTGCCTGGTTCACACCATCGGCTCCGACGCCACGCTCGATCTCGTGGTGCTCACGCTCGTCAAGCACAACTGCGGTTCGCTGGTCGTCTGCGATCCTCCCCCGGGCGACCAACGCAGCGGCAAGCCGCGCATGGTGGGCATCATCACCGAGCGCGACATCCTCAAGGCCTGTGCGGCCAACCAGGGTCCGCTGCCCAACAGGCATGTGGCCGACATCATGACGCGCGACGTGGCCACCGGCTCGCCCGACGACACGGTCGAAGACACCATGGGCCTGATGACGAATCGACGCATTCGCCACTTGCCCGTGCTGGAACAAGGCGAATTGGTGGGGCTGATTTCCATCGGCGACGTCGTCAAGACTCAGCACGACCAGCTATCGATGGAAAACCACTATCTGAAAAACTACCTGCAAGGGTAGCAGCGCGGCGCACGCCGTAGCAAACGTTACTGCCCAGGGGCCATTTGCTGCACGGCGCGGCGAATCTCTTTCGGCAGCGGGAAGTACACTTCTTCCTCGCGGATCGAGCGCGGCTCGATCGTGGCGCCGAACCGCCCTACCAGGAACTTCACGCACTCGTCGACCACCGTCTCCGGTGCGCTGGCGCCGGCGGTGATCAGCACCGTGTCGTCGGCGCCGAACCAGCCGAGATCGATGTCCGCCGCGCCGTCGATCAGATAAGCGCGCACGTCCGACTCGTTGGCCAATTCGGCCAGCCGTTGACTGTTCGAGCTGTTCTGGCTGCCCAGCACCAGCACCACGTCGGCCTCGCGCGTCAGCACGCGCACGGCCTCTTGCCGGTTCTGCGTGGCATAGCAGATGTCTTCCTTGGGCGGCGCCACGACGTGCGGATACCGCTCCTTCAAGCGCGCGATGATGCGGTTCGCGTCGTCGACCGACAGCGTGGTCTGCGTCAGGTAGGCCAGCTTTGGCGTGGTCAATTCCAGCCGGTCGACGTCCTCGGGCGACTCGACCAGCACGATCGCTTCGGGCGCTTCGCCCATCGTGCCGATCACCTCGTCGTGCCCCTCGTGACCGATCAATACGATGGTGTAGCCCGCCTGGGCATAGCGGACCGCTTCCAGGTGGACCTTGATCACCAGCGGGCAAGTGGCGTCGATGGTCTTGAGCCGCCGCTCTTGCGAGACGCGGCGAATCTCGGGCGACACGCCGTGGGCCGAATAGAGCAGCGTCGATCCCGGCGGCACTTCGTCCAAGTTTTCGACGAAGATGGCGCCCAGCGCGCGAAAGCGGTCGACCACGTACTTGTTGTGGACGATCTCGTGGTAGACGTAGATCGGCACCCCGAAGAACTGAATCGCCAGCTCGAGCGTTTCGATCGCCATGTTCACGCCGGCACAGAAGCCGCGTGGGCTGGCAAGAAGGATCTTCATATTACGCTGGCTACGATGCTGGCACGCCCGGGTACGGCGCGGTGGCATGGGTTCGGGTGCCTCGCTTGTTCGTCCGCCAGGAGCTGGACTTTGCAAGCAGGCCGTCAATTCATCATAATGCGCGGGCGAACCCCTGGATAGTCGAACCGGCCCGCCGGGCCTCGCCGCCACGTGGCGGCCCGTCGATGAACCCTCTTTCTCGCAAGTGGTCGGCCGCACACGGATGACGCAGCTTTCCCTCACGGCTGAAATGGCGCGCGTTGCCGCGTGTACCGACGCGCCGCCGCGAATCGCCTACGACGAGGCCTTGGCCTGGTGCCGGCGATTGGCGCGCACGCACTACGAAAACTTCACCGTGGCCAGTTGGCTGCTCCCCCGCCGCTTGCTGCCGCACTGGGTCGCGATCTACGCCTACTGCCGCACGGCCGACGATCTGGCCGACGAGACGCTCGACCCGGCCGAAAGCCTGCGCTTGCTCGACGAGTGGGAACAGCAACTCGACGCCTGCTACGCCGGCAAGGCGCGCCATCCGGTGTTCGTGGCGCTGGCCCGCACGATCGACGCGTGCTCCATCCCGCGCGAGCCGTTTGCCGATTTGCTCGCCGCCTTCCGACAGGATCAGCACGTGCGGCGCTACGCCACCGCGCTCGACGTGCTGGGGTATTGTCGCAACTCGGCCAATCCGGTCGGACGGCTCATCCTGCACGTCGGCGGCTGCCACGACGAGCGCCGCGGGCGATTGTCCGACGCGGTCTGCACTGGACTGCAACTGGCCAACTTCTGCCAGGACGTGGCGCGCGACGCGGCCATCGACCGGCTGTACCTGCCGCAGGAAACGCTCGATCGCGCCGGCTATACCACCGCGATGTGGGCGCGCCAAGAGTTCAACGACGCCTTTCGCCGAGCGCTGGTCGAGGAAGTCGACCGCGCCGAGCACTATCTGCGCGAGGGGCAGGCGCTGGTGGCCCTGATGCCGGCCGAGCTGCGATTGGAAGTGGCGCTGTTCGTCGCCGGAGGGCTGCAAATCGTTCGCGCCATCCGCCGCCAGGACTACAACGTCTGGCGCCGGCGGCCGCGCGTGTCGAAGCTGGCCCGCTTGCGATTGCTGGCGACCGCCTGGTGGCAAACGCGCGGAGCAGGGACTGCGGAGATCCGGCCATGAGCATCGACTTGCCCGCCAGCTACGCCCACTGCCAACAGATCGCGCGGCGATCCGGGTCGAGCTTCTACTATTCGTTTCTGCTGTTGTCCAAGCCCCAGCGGCAGGCGATGTGCGCGCTGTACGCCTATCTGCGCCATACCGACGACCTGGCCGACGGCACTGCCCCGTTGGCCCAGCGGCACGCGGCATTGACCCAGTGGCGAGCATCGCTGGCCGCCGCGCTCGCCGGGCACAGCGACGATCCGATGCTGCCGGCGCTGGTCGACGTGGTTCGTTCGTACAAGATTCCCGTCCACTATTTGACCGCGGCCATCGACGGCGCGGAAATGGACCTGACGCGCGGCAGCTACGAGTCGTTCGAGCAACTGGAGGAATACTGCGAGTTGGTGGCCTCCATGGTGGGGCTGGCTTGCTTGCGCATCTGGGGTTGCACCGATCCGGCGGCCGATCCGACGGCGCGGCGCTGTGGCGTGGCCTTCCAACTGACGAACATCCTCCGCGACTTGGGCGAGGATGCCGCGCGGGGCCGCGTGTACTTGCCGCAAGAGGATCTTGAGCGCTTCGGCTATTCGGCTGCCGACCTGAAGGCCGGCGTGCGCGACGAACGTTTCCGGCGCCTGATGCAGTTCGAAATCGCTCGCAACGAGATCCTCTACGCCGCAGGGGCCGAGTTGGGGCGATGGCTCGAGCCGCGCGAGCGCTGCGTGTTCGCCAGCATGACGGCCGTGTACCGCGCCCTGTTGGCGGAAATCAAGCGCCGCGACGGCGACGTGCTCTCGTGCCGCGTGCGATTGAGTCCCTGGCGCAAGGTGCGCATCGCCACGCGCTGCTTCCTGTTTCGACCCTCGCCCGTGGCGGCTGGGGTCGCCGCGCCATGAACGCGGATCGCCCGGGCGATCTCCCGCTGGTGGCGATCGTCGGCGGGGGACTGGCCGGATTGGCCGCCG
>JBGSYQ010000041.1:0-5026 GCA_041750795.1 Pirellulales bacterium
CCACGCAATTCGCGCGACGGACGTTGGCCGGCAAGGGGAGTCGCGGGCGCCGGTTCGCCGTCCGGCCAGCGCAGCACCGCGGGCTCCGATTCACTCGGCGCGTGCGAAACGTCATCCGGCAGGCTGGCAGAGTCCATTGGTTACAGCATACCAGGGGCAGTGTGTGTGGCGAAAGTCGCGCTTTCTGGCGCGTAGCGGGCGAGGGGAAGCTTTCCTCTCCCTTGATGGGAGAGGAAGGCTTGCACAGCAAGCCAGGTGAGGGTGCGATTGCGCGCGAAGTTGTTGCTTGCCAGGTGGCGCACGCCACCAGTGCAATCCAACAACGGGCCTTGCGGGCAACGGGACCCGATGACACTGGTGGCTGCCGCCACCAGTGGCACCTGTGAGCGTTGGGGGCGAGGGGAAGCTTTCCTCTCCCTTGATGGGAGAGCGACGGCTTTCGCAGCAAGCCAGGTGACGGTGCGATCGCGCCTGCGACGGTTGCTTTGTCGTCGGCGTGGTTTGCGCACTCGGCCCTCACCCTGCTCGCTATTGCGAGCGGTCCCTCTCCCGCAAGGGGCGAGGGGAGATGCGAAGAAGTTATTTTTCGGTCGACTGTCAGGCCGGCTGTTGGGCGGGCTCCTGGCCGAGGCGCTTGTACTGGCCGCTGTGCCAGCGTGGGATGTCGTTTTTGTAGTAGCCCGACATCAGGCTTTCGCTGGGACCGCCGGGCAGATTGGTCCAGGCCTCGTCGGTGGACAGATCCGTCGTGAAGTGGTAGCTGGGGGCGAAGCTGGCCTCGCGCCGCGCGGCGCGCAGCAGGTGGCCTTGAAACGGCGTGGCGTAGCAGCCGGGCAGCGCCATTTCGCGCGTGTGCAGGCCGATGGTGCGGCCGACGAAGCGGCTTTCGACGAAGCGGTTGGTGAAGTGAAAGCCGTTGATGGCGGACCAGGGTTGTTCCTTTTCGCCGGCCAGCTTCTCGGCAGCGCTGCGGATGAGCTCGGCCTTGTCGCGGCCGCGCCACCAGAGCGAGTCGTTCCTGAGCAGCAAGTGATCGATGGCGGTGAGCACCATGGTCGAGAAGCCCACGCGGCTGCAGAGGTACATCATGCGCCGCCAGCCGATGCCTTCCTCATGTCCGAAGATTTCCAAAAGCACGTTGCGATAGAGGCGCGTGAAGAGCGTGGCTTCGTAGCTCTCCGGCGAGAAACTGCAATCCCAATGGGTGAGCCGCTCTTTGATGGGCCCCTCGGGCAGGCAGGGCAAGAAGACGGCCAGGAGATCGCGCGCTTGCAGGCTGACCACGTCGTACTGCAGCGTTTGCATGTCCTGGAGCGTGGCCTCGGGCAGCTCGCGCAGCCGCTCGACGATGCGCCGCTTGCGATAGTCGGGCACGGGCTGCGTGACGAGCATCGGCCCGCCGGGCTTGTTGACGTTTTCGTTGGCGGTGGCGACGAACCCTTCGGGCGGATCGTAAACGCGCGGCAGGACGCTGTCGGCCAGCCGGCCGTTCCAATGATTGCGGGAGTCCCAGGCGGGAATCGGCAACATGCCACTGTGGTCGTTGGCGCGGCGCGGAAACCAGCCGTTGGCTTGCAGGCCGATATGCCCGTCGCGATCGGCAAACACCCAGCAGAGCGTGGGCAAGGGGCACTGGCGCGCCACGTCCATGGCTTCCAAGGCGCTTTCGGCGGTGACGACCTCGAGCCAGGTGGTGATGGAGCGGCCCGCGCCGTGCTGGTCGCCGATCCACCGGCTGGAGAGAAAATAGCCGCGCGTGCCGGGTTGAATCTCGGCTTCGAGCGTGCCTTGCTCGTTGGAGTAGATGCGCATGGTTTCGGCGGCGGCGCCTTTGCGTCCCAGTTTGGCTTCGCGCACCTGGAAATCGTACCAGTCCTCGCCACGACGATATTGCAGCGTGCCATCGAGCGCCGTGCGGCAGTCTTCGATGAAGTGGTCGGACGTGTCTCCCTTGAGATAGGTGACGCCCCAGGCCACGTCGCGCGTGCGGGCGACGGCAAACAGCGGGCAGCCGGGCAGCGTGGCGCCCATCACGTAGTGCTGGCCGTCAGTGCCCCAGTGCAATTCGGCTTCGTACCAGATGGCCGGCAGGCGATTGACTTCCAAGTGGGGATCCGAAGCCAATAGCGCGCCGCCGGTGGCGCTGCGTTTGGGGCCGACGGCCCAGGCATGGCTGCCGGCCAGGCGCGGCAGATCGGTGATCATTTCCAGCGCCTCGTCGGACATCTGGCGGGTCATGTTGATCTGGCAGAGGAGGTCGAAATCGGCGTCATCCAACAGCGGGCTGAACAGCTCGCGGAGCTTCTCGGGCGCGACGCCGGCCTGAATGAGCTCCAGCAGGATGCGCTCGTTCTCCTGTTGGCCGACCACCAGCCCGCCGTAGGCCAGCAGGTTGCCCAACAGCAGCACCGAGCGTTGATTCCAGGGCTGGGGGACGAAGCCGACGGCCCACATGGGCAACGAGCGGCCGGAATCCTTCATGCCGTCGTTGACGCCTTCGCAGTAAGCGGTGAGCTGATCGAACGTGTCATCGTCGAGATCGGCGACTTCGTCGTCGAGGTGACGATAAAGTCCCACGCGGTGGAACAGGCGGTCCATTTCGACCAGTTCGGGCTTGTCGGCGATCAGCTCGGCGGATTGCCCGCTGGCCACGGCGCGGGCAAAGAGCATTTGCGTGGGTCGGTCGATGGCGTGCATGTATCCGAGGCCGTAGAGGGCCTCGCGCCAGGTGCCGGCGGCGATGTGGGGCACACCGTGAACGTCGCGTCCGACGGTGAAGCGTCGCCTGGCGCTTTTAGTGACGAGTAGTTTCATGCACGGCTCGAGGGGGGATTCTCAAGGGTGTGGCACGTCCCAGGGTCGCCGCAAGGGAGCCGCCGACGGCCGTCTGGGGATTGCCGTTTGTGCGGATTGCGAGGGGCATGGGACTCTTAAGTGTAGCACGCACTGCATGATTTGCCGGAGGCCGAAATGGGCGTTGCCGGCGGGCATTTCCACGAACGTGGTTGGCGCGGAAGTGTCGCAACGGGTGGCGTGGCGACTACAATGTCAGCCACCGCAGGTGCCCCACAAGCGGGGCCGACGAGTTCGTAGTCCCATGGCCGCAAGCGCATTTCCCGATGTCCTCTCTCAGCAAGCGCAGCACGCAGACCGCCCTGGTCTTCTTAACGCCGTGGCTGGTCGGTTTGTTCGCGTTGGTGATCTATCCGTTCGCCGCTTCGCTGTACTGGAGCTTTCAGCGGTACGACATGCTGACGGCGCCGGTCTACGTGGGTACGGCCAATTACGAGCGGCTGGCGGAGGAACTGTGGACGGGTGGGCGCTTTGGCCAGGCGGTGTGGAACACGGCGTACTATGCGCTGGTGAGCGTGCCGCTGTCGATCGCGCTGGGCGTGGTGCTGGCGGTGATGCTGTCGTGGAACGTGCGCGGCCAGGCCGTCTATCGCACGTTGCTGTTTCTGCCGTCGGTGGTGCCGGCCGTGGCCAGCGCGATGCTGTGGCTGTGGCTGTTGGATCCGCAGGCGGGGTTGGTGAACTACGTGCTGTCGCTGGTCGGTTTGCCGACGCCGGGTTGGTTCAACAGCACGGCCGAGGCGGCGTGGCTGCCCGGCTGGCTGGCGGGCAACGGCGGCTTTGGCTCGAAAGATGCGCTGGTGCTGATGAGCCTGTGGGGCGTGGGAAACTTCATGATCATTTACCTGGCGGCGCTGGGGGACATTCCGCCGCAGCTATACGAAGCGGCCGAGTTGGACGGGGCCGGGCCGCTGCGCCGCTTCTGGCACATTACGCTGCCCATGCTGTCGCCGGTGATCTTCTTCAACCTGGTGATGGGGCTGATCCAGGCGGTGCAGGCATTCACGCAGATATACATCGTCAGCGAGGGGCAAGGCGCGCCGGCCGGCTCGACCCTGATGCTGTCGCTGTACATTTTTCTGTCGGCGTTCAAGTATCTGGAGATGGGCTATGCCTCGGCCATTGCCTGGATGATGTTCGTGGCCATCGTGCTGGCGACGGTGGGGCTGTTTCGCAGCTCGCGGCATTGGGTCCACTATCAAGGTGCGGGGCGATGAGTGACGCGGACTTGCCAACCTTGGGAGGGATCGGCCACGGGCGCAGCAGCATGCGCGAAGCCGCGAAGCTGCTGTTGGGCAGCTTGCTGTTGGCGGCGGTGGTGGCGATGGCCGTGCGCGACGACCAGGATCCGCGGCAGCAAGTGCCGGCCGATCGCAGCGAAGTGGTGTTCTGGCACTTTTGGGGCGGCAAGGACCGGGCGGTGGTCGAAGAGATCGTGGCGCGGTTCAACGCCGGCCAGCAGCAGCACTTCGTCCGGCCGATCGCCATGCCGGGCAGCAACCTGGACTTGAAGTTCTTTCTGAGCGTGGCCGGCGAAGATCCGCCCGACGTGGTGAACCAGGACGATCCGATCGTGGCCGATTGGGCGCATCGCGAAGCGTTGTTGCCGCTGGATGAGTTGGCCACGAGCGACGAGATTGCGCGGCTGGAGGATTGGTTGTTTCCGGCGGCGCGCGAGATTGGCAGCTACCAGGGGCGGCTGTTTGCCTTGTGCAATGGCCTGGACGTCCGGGCGCTGTATTACAACGCGGACGTGCTGGACGAGTTCGGCCTGGCGCCGCCCACGACGATCGACGAGCTGACCGCGGCGGCATTGACGATCGCGCCGCCGGCGGGGCCGTTGCCACGGACGCGATTTGGCTATCTGCCCGACCCGCGGCGGTTGTGGTCGTGGGGGATCGTGTTCGGCGGCGAGTTCTATGATCCGGCTTCGGGGCGCGTGACGGCGGACGATCCGCGGATCGTGGCGGCGCTGGATTGGATGGCGTCGTTCAGCCGGGTGTACGGCGCCGACCAGGTGTCGCGTTTTCGCAAGGGAGATCAAGCGCTGCCGGGCGCGGCGTTTCCGCTGTTGGAAGGGCGCTATGCGATGATCATGGACGGGCAGTGGCGCGTGGCCGAGATCGCGGCGGTCCAGGAAGCGGCGCTTCGCCGTGGCCAGCGCATGCCGCGC
>JBGSYQ010000042.1:0-7873 GCA_041750795.1 Pirellulales bacterium
CCGCCTGCGAGCCATCGGCAAACACCAGCATGGCCGCGCCCGGCTTTTGCGGCGTGCTGCCGCGGGTTTCCACCAGCCGGCAGAACGTCACGCCGCGGCCAGCCCGCACGGCGGTCAGCAGTTGTTGCAAGAGTTCGCGCATCGTAGTGGTTCGACCTGGTTGTTAACGCCGGCTACATCTGACATGTGGATTCAATTTGCCAGAATTGGGAGCCCGGTTGCCTCTGTGTTAGCTTATCTGCCGGGCAAGGGCGGGACAACGCGCCGCCGGTCGCGAACCTTTTTGCCGCTTGGCGGCACTCTTGGTACGGAGTATCCGATGCAGCCGACCTTTCGCCCCGAAACCGCCGCTGACGACGCCGCCATTCGCCGCGTGGTTGAAGCGGCCTTTGGCCAGCCGCTCGAAGCCGACCTGGTCGACGCCTTGCGCGATGAAGGCTACGTCCGCCTCAGCATGGTCGCCGAAATCGACGGGCAGGTCGTCGGCCATATTTTGTTGAGCGCGTTGTCGATCGTCACCGACAATGCCCCCGCGAATGGCAACGTGGCGGCCTTGGCGCTGGCGCCCATGGCCGTCGCACCCACGTGGCAGCGGCAGGGCATTGGCTCGCAGTTGATCCAGCACGCATTGGAAGCCTGCCGCGCCGCCGGCCATGGCATCGTCGTCGTGCTCGGCCACCCCGAGTACAATCCGCGCTTTGGCTTCTCGCCCGCGCTGGCCGAGCCATTGGAATCTCCCTACGCGGGCCCGGCATTCATGGCATTGGAGCTTGATCCCGGCGCGCTAGCCGGCGTCCGCGGCCGCGTGGAATACGCGGAGCCGTTTGGACGGTTTTGAGCGGACGGCGCAGGTCAGACCGTGGCCCGACGAATTCAGTCGCGCTCGTGCCACAGCTTTCGGCCCGGTTTCAATCGTCGCTATCTCGCGCGACAACTCGGGTTGTGGGATTTCTAAAATCCCAATGTCAGGCCAGGGCATGACCCACCTGGCTGCTAACTCCAAAGAACCCCAACCCCGGCAACAGGCATGGGCGACGGGCTGCGGCAGCGGTAGAATTGGTTGTTTGTCCTGCACGTGCCGTTCCTCGATTGTTGCCATGAGCCAGACCGACGCTACTTCTGCTCGCTTGCAGCCGGAGCGGCTGCCCGCCAATTTGGTGAGCGTGCAGCCGGGCGGGGGCGTGTGTTATCAGGTCGAGCTGGCCTGGGGGCGGTGGCGGCGCTGGTGGCTGCGGACGTTTCGGCGCGGTTACGTAGCGCGGATGGGCGCGTTACGCCGCGGCTCGTGCGGCGGCGCGCCGCACGAGATTCTCGATCCGCGCGATTTGAAGTACTGCCGCAATCGCTGCGCCTGCGATTGGGAACCGCGCGATGATCCGTTTCGCTGGCGCGAGAAGCTGCCCTTTGCGCGGTGGGGGCTGGCCGAGATGCAATTGATGGGCTGGCCGCTGGTGGTGGCGACGATCGCGGCCGGCTGGTATTGGTGGCCGCTGGCCATCGCGCCGGCGGTGCTGCTGGTCTTTGTGTTGTACTTTTTTCGCGATCCGCCGCGCAGGGTGCCAGGCGACGCCGGGTTGCTGGTCTCGCCGGCCGACGGCACGGTGGCCGAAGTGACGGAGGTGGCGCACGACGAGTTCGTGGGCGGGCCGGCCGTGCGGATCGGCATTTTCTTGTCGATCTTCAACGTTCACGTGAACCGTGCTCCGGCCGAGGCCCGCGTCATTCGCCTCCAATACCATCCCGGCGCGTTCCTCAACGCGCTGGATCCGTTGAGCGCGATTCGCAACGAAAACCTGTGGATCGGCCTGGAAGAGGAGCAACCGCCCCATCGCCGCCTGGTGGTGCGACAGATCGCCGGGCTGATCGCGCGCCGCATCGTCTGCAATTTGCGCAGCGGAGAGGTCGTCCCTCGCGGGCATAAATTCGGTATGATCAAGCTGGGCTCGCGGACGGAGCTGATCCTGCCGATCGAAGACCACCTGCACGTGCTGGCCAAAGTGGGGCAGAAAGTCCAGGGGGGCGTGACCGTGTTGGCCCGCTACGAGTCCAACTAGAAAGTTCCGCCGCGCACGATAGCGCGGGGCGAGGTTTGTCGCATGAATCGCATTCGCACGGTCGCCGTCTTTCCCACGCTGTTTACGCTGGGCAACCTGGTGTGCGGCTTCTTTGCGATCGTCGTCTGCGCACGGGTGGAGCGTCCCACGTCGGTGGCCGTGCAACCGTCGGTCGACATCGTTTTCCGGCAGCCGACGAAGGTGTTGCGCCAGCTCAATCCGGCCGACGACACGCACAACATCATGCTCAGCGGCTGGCTGATTTTTTTGGCGATGATCTTCGACGCGCTGGACGGCCACGTCGCGCGGCTGTCGCGCTCGACCAGCGACTTCGGCGGCCAGCTCGACAGCTTGAGCGACATGGTGACGTTTGGCATTGCGCCGGGATTTCTGCTGGTGAAAATGTGTCCGTCGTTCACGTTTTCGCACAGCCAGGTATGGATTATCGCCGCATCGTTCGCGGCTTGCGCGGCGCTGCGGCTGGCACGCTTCAACGTGGAGAACACGGCGGACGACGATCACCTGCAGTTTAACGGCCTGCCAACGCCCGCGGCCGCCGCGTCGGTTGCCGGCTTCGCGCTGTTGTTCTATGAGCTGCGGCGGCAGGGCAACAATTTTCTGTATGCCAGCGAAATCGATTCGGCCGTGCAGACCATCTTGCCGTTCTTTGCGTTGCTGGCGGCCTTGCTGATGGTTTCGCGGATTCCGTATCCGCACGTGGTCAACCAGGTGTTTCGAGGCCAGCGCAGCTTCGGGCACGTGGTGGCCCTGCTGTTCGCCGCCGTGGCCATCATGTCCATTCACGCCTATGCCGTGCCGCTGTTGGGCGTGGCCTTCGTGCTGTGGGGACCGGCACGTCTGGCGTGGCAGCGAGCGTTTCACCATCGCGAGGCCGAAGAGCCCATTTTTTAACGCCCAAGTCGCCGTGTCGCACAAGTGCTTCGTCAGGGTCTGGATTTCGAATTGAACGGTTTCGGCGAAGCACTAGTTGTTTATTTGCGCCAAAGCACGTACGTCTTTGGCGGTCGTTCCGCGTCACCCGAATGAATCGGGTTGACGCTCCACTAGCCGCGTCATTCGAATCGCCCACCATGTTCACCGGCATCATCCAACATCTGGCCAGCGTGGCCGACGTGCGAAGCGAGCCGCCCGGCAAGCGGCTGCTGATCGCTTGCCCGGAACTTTGTCCCGACGCGGCCATCGGCGACAGCATCGCGATCAACGGCTGCTGCCTGACGGTGGTGACCAACGACGGCCAGCGGCTGGGCTTCGACGCCGGGCCCGAGACGCTCGCCCGCACCACGCTCGGATCGCTCACCACCGGCAGTTCGGTCAATCTCGAGCCGTCGCTGTGCGTGGGGGATCGGCTGGGCGGGCATTTCGTCACCGGGCACGTCGAGGCCATCGGCCAGTTGCTCCAGCGCAGCGACGAGGGGGACTGGTCGACCTTCTGGTTTCAATTCCCGCCCGAGTTGGGTCGCTATCTGGTTCCCAAGGGCTCGATCGCGGTTGACGGCGTCAGCCTGACCCTGGTCGACGTCGAGCGCGACCGCTTCAGCGTGGCCCTGATTCCGCACACGCTGGAAGTCACCACGCTGGGCAGCCGCGCGGTGGGCGACCGCGTGAACCTGGAAACGGACCTGCTGGCCAAGTACGCCCAAAAACAGTTCGCCGACGTTTCCTAGCCCACGATCGTGCCTTCCCCATGACCGCGCCGGCCCAGAGCAACCAGACCGTCTCGTTCCTGCGCCGCCGCTTTGCCGAGGTCGGCATCGAGCCTCACGCGCGGCACGGCCAGAACTTTCTGGTCGACTTGAACCTGGTGCGGCTGATCGTCGAGCGTGCCGAGCTGGAGCCGCGCGACGTCGTGCTCGAAGTCGGCACCGGCACCGGCTCGCTCACCGGACTGGTGGCGCCGCGCGTCGCGGCCGTGGTCACTGTCGAGATCGATCCTCGGCTGTGGCAACTCGCTCACGAAGAATTGTTCGCGCTGACCAACGTGATCATGCTGCAGCAGGACGCGCTGCGCAACAAGAGCCATTTCGACGAGCGCGTGTTGCGCGCCGTGAGCGAGCAGATGGCGGCCGGCCCCGACCGGCGCTTCAAGCTGGTGGCCAACCTGCCCTACAACGTGGCCACGCCGGTCATCGCCAATCTGCTCAGCGCGCCGATCGTGCCGCACTCGATGACCGTCACCGTGCAGAAAGAGCTGGGCGACCGCATCGCGGCGCGACCCGGTACGAAGGACTATAGCGCCTTGAGCGTGTGGATCCAAAGCCAGTGCCACGTCGAGGTGGTGCGCACGCTGCCGCCGACCGTTTTCTGGCCGCGGCCCAAAGTTACTTCAGCCATCTTGCACATTCGCGTCGACGAATCCCTGCGCGGACAGATTCCCGATCGCGAGTTCTTTCACGACTTCGTCCGCGCGCTGTTTCTGCACCGGCGCAAGTTCCTCCGCGGCGTGCTGCAAAGCCGCTGGAAAGCCGCACTCGGCAAATCCGGCGTCGACCAGGCGCTGGCCGAGACCGGCCTCAACCCCGAAGCTCGCGCCGAGCAGCTCGAGATCGGGCAAATGCTGGCGCTATGCGAAACCATCCGCCGCATGACGGCAGTGGCTGGTGGAGACGCGCAGACGAAGAAGTAAACAAGCCACAGAGGTCAGCGCGTCTCTCTGCGAAGTCCGTGTTCTCGGTGGCTAATCTTGTTGATTCGCAATTCGCGCCGCAGCTTTGACCCGACCGTCAACTCGGGTATGATGGGCGGCGGGCGGTTCGTGTCACGATTTGAGCGAGAGGGCTGCATGCGATTTGTCGAAATGTCCGGCGCCACGCTGCTGCAATTGGCCGACGAAGACCAGGTGCCCCAACTGCGCTCTGCCGGCGTCAGCGATGCCGCCAGAATCCGCATCAATCCGCAGGGCGACGTCGAGATGCTGCAAGGCAGCCACTGGTCGGTCATCGGCGGGCTGCTGGGCGATTACGCCCATCGCATCAAGCGCCTCACCGGCCAGGACTGGGATTAGCGCATTACTTCGGCCCAAGCGCAAGCCGATACTGCACGATCCGGCCGAACGCGCCCGGAATCGCGCCGACGATCTCGAAGCCCAGTTTTTCCAGCACACGCATCGACGCCCGATTGGGTTCGTCCACGCCCGAATGAATCACGTCCAGCGGCGTGTGTTCGCGTGCATGTGCCACCAGCGCGCTGGCGATCTCCGTCGCGTAACCGCGCCCCGTGTGCTGGGGCAATAGTGCATACAGCAACTGCGGCTCCGGTCCGGTTTCGTCGAAGCGGATGAATCCGCAGAAGCCGATGCACACGCCGGCCGCGGCGCGCCCGCTCACCAGCCACAATCCGACGCCGCGCGCGGCGAACAGCGCGTCGCTGGCTCGCAATTGCTCGGCGCACCACGCCCGGTCGACCAGTTGGCCGTCGAGCAGATACTGGCGCACGTGAGGATCGAGCGCCAGGCGGTGAAAGGCGTCGAGTTGAGCCTCCGTCAGCCGGGCAAACGTCAATCTTTGGGTGACGGCCAAGTCCATGATCAGGGGAGAGTGCGTCGGGCACTCGTGGGTTCGCCGGTGGCAAGGGGAACTACCGACCGAAGTCGGGCATCGACGCGATCGAAGGAGCCCGAGTTCCGATTAATACTACCTGCGCGGCTCAAGCCCGATGTGTCCGAAATTCAGGGTACGGAAAATGGGCTATTTACAAAGACCCGTACTTGCCTAAATTGTTTGTATGGCGCTAGCTGTCATGGTAATTTGACAGGGTTAAGCGGCTGGGTGCGTTAATCTACCGGGGTTATTCAAGTCTCCGGGGGAATTCACGGCCGCCGGTGGATCAGAGGGTCGTGCGCGGTTCCCGCGTTCAAGTCTTGCGAGCTCGTTTCTCCCCGACCGCCGTGAGAACCGATGGAAAGATTGGTGAAGCCATCCGCGCCGACGCCTGCCGTGCCACCCACCGATTGTTAAGCCCCAGTTAGGACCGCCGTGCATCTGGATCATCTGCCCGGATCGTTCTTTGGCCCGTCGAACCTGGTCGGCCTGCTGCGCCATCGCGCGGGGCACCAGGCGCACGACCGCGCGTTCATCTACCTGGTCGACGGCGAGACCGACGAGATCCAACTGACCTATCAGGAGTTGGACCGCCAGGCGCGCGCCGTGGCCGCGCGGCTGCAAGCGGCCAACCTGGAGGGCGAGCGCGCGGTGCTTTTGTATCCGCCGGGGCTGGATTTCATCGCCGCCTTCTTCGGCTGCTTGTATGCGGGGGTCGTGGCCGTGCCGGCCTATCCGCCGCGGCGCAATCGCTCGTTGTCGCGCATTCAATCGATCGCCGACGACGCCGAGGCCAAGATTGCGCTGACCACCTTTCCCGTCTGGGAACGCGTGCAATCGGTGCTGGACCAGAGCCCCAACCTGGAGCGCATCGACTGGCTGTGTACCGATCAGCTTCCCGTCGGCGCGGAAGACGAATGGCGCCAGCCCGACGTCCACGGCGACACGCTGGCCTTCCTGCAATACACGTCCGGCTCCACCGGCATACCCAAAGGCGTGATGCTCACGCACGCCAACTTGATGCACAATTCGGCGCTCATCTCCTACGCGTTTGAGCACACGCGCAGCGGGCTGGGCGTCTTCTGGCTCCCCAGCTATCACGACATGGGCCTAATCGGCGGCATCCTGCAACCGATGTACATCGGACAGTCCAGCGTGCTGCTCTCCGGCATGTCGTTCCTGCAGAAACCGTTCCGCTGGCTCAACGCCATTTCGCGCTACAAGGCCACGATCAGCGGCGGCCCGAACTTCTCCTACGACTTGTGCGTCCGCAAGGTCACCGACGAGCAGCGCGAGCAGCTCGACCTGAGCCGCTGGTGCCTGGCGTTCAACGGCGCCGAGCCGGTGCGTGCCGACACGATCGACGCGTTTGCGAAGGCCTTTGCTCCCTGCGGGTTCCGCCGCGAAGCGTTCTATCCCTGCTACGGCATGGCCGAGGCCACGCTGATGGTCTCAGGCGGGTTCAAGTCATCGCTGCCGGTGGTGCGCACGTTCGACGCCCAGTCGCTCGAGAATCATCACGTCGTGGACGCCCTGGCCGAAGAAGAAGGCGCTCGCGAATTGGTGGGCAGTGGCGCGGCGTTGCTCGACCAGCGCATCGTGATCGCCGATCCGGAGGCAATGACCACGCTGCCGCCCGACAAGGTCGGCGAAATCTGGGTCAGCGGTCCCAGCGTGGCACAAGGATACTGGCAACGCACGGACGAAACGGCGCGCACGTTCCACGCTTACTTGAAAGACACCGGCGAAGGTCCCTTCCTGCGCACCGGCGATCTCGGCTTCGTCCAAGGCGACGAACTGTTCATCACCGGTCGGCTCAAGGACCTGATCATCATCCGCGGTCTCAACCACTATCCGCAAGACATCGAGCGCACGGTGAGCAAGAGCCACCCGCGGCTGCGCCCCGACAGCGGGGCCGCGTTCGCCATCGAAGTCGACGGCGCCGAACGGCTGGTGGTGGTGCAGGAGATCGAGCGGCGCCAGCAGCGCGCGTTGGACGACGTCTTCGAGGCCATCCGCCGCGACGTAGCCAGCGAGCACGAGTTGCCGGTCGAGGCCATCGCCCTGATCAAGGCCGGCAGCATCCCCAAGACCTCCAGCGGCAAGATCCAGCGCCACGCTTGCCGGCAAGGTTTCTTAGACGGCACGCTGGAGATCGTGGCCGACTGGCGCGCCTGGAGCGACCAGGATTACCAAAGTCCGCGCCGCCGCGTCACCGACGTGGGCGCCCGTGCGGACCAGGAGGATCGCGTTGCGTCGGCC
>JBGSYQ010000043.1:0-4984 GCA_041750795.1 Pirellulales bacterium
ATGCCCAGGACGCCGACGGGCAGTTGATAGAAGCGCTCGCCGTAATAGATGGCCGCGGCCGCGCCGGTTTGCATGGGATAGGCGACGTCGCCGCCGAGCCAGGCGATGCGTTGCCCGGCGCCCCCGGGTGCGGACAAAGTCCACGCGATCAGGCTATCGGCCAGCGTATTGAGCTGCGTGACGGCCAGGCCGAGTGCCACCGGCAACGTCGTCCGCGCGACCAGCCAGAACGCGTCGCGGCTGGCTTGCCAATCGTAGTCGAAGCGAAAGCCCAGCCGGCGCAGCGCGGCCCATTGCACGCCGAGCTGCAACACACCGGAAACGAGCACGGCGACCGCAATCACATAGGCTTGCGCCAGTTTGTTCGGCTCGAAGCGCGGCGCCACCAGCCACGCGGCGGCCAGCCAGCAGACGTTCAGGATGACCGGCGCGATCGCGGGCACGCGAAACTCGAGCAGGCCCTGCAGCGCGGCGGCGGCCTGCGCCGCCAGGCAAATGAACACCAGGTACGGCAGCATGGCCGCCAACAATCCCACCAGCGCCGCGTCCGCATTGTCGTCGCCGGCCCGCAACCACCACCAGGCGCAGAGAACTTCGCCGATCAGCACCAGCGCCGAGAGCAGGATGGCCAGCCAGGCGAACAGCACACTGAGCAATTGCCAGCCGCGGCGCGGCGACTGGTCGACCTGGCGCGTGAAGACCGGCAGAAAGCTGGCGGCCAAGGCGCCCTCGCCAAAAATGCGGCGCAACAAGTTCGGCACGCGAAAGGCGATGACGAAGGCGTCCATCACGCCCGCCTCGCCAAGTCCCAACAGCGCGGCGGTGGCCACGTCGCGCGCCAGCCCCAGCACGCGGCTGGCCAACGTGCCCAGGCTGGTCGCCCAGAAGCCGCTCCACAGGTGCCAACGATTGCGCTCGACCATGGCGCGTCATCGTAGGACGCACGGCGCGGCGGGGGAAGCCGGAATTCACCGTGCCGGCGTCGCCACCCCACCCGGCTCGACGCGGATCTGTCAAGTCCATTGCTCCACGG
Organism: Pirellulales bacterium; assembly: GCA_041750795.1. Classification (GTDB taxonomy): domain Bacteria; phylum Planctomycetota; class Planctomycetia; order Pirellulales; family PALSA-1355; genus JTS-RE94. The sequence continues at coordinate 1,034 of JBGSYQ010000043.1, forward strand.
GCCACAGGACCGTTTTTCGCCGGCCGATCTGGCGGTTGTCAAAACGGACCATTTTGGAGAAGATCACTACTCGCAAATCGAACCTGCAACTGCTCGCAAGGAATTGGGAGACCGACCGTGGCCGAGCGATCCAAGTACCAGCAAAAAGTCATCAAGAACTACTACGACAATCGCGAGGCGATCTCGCTGCAGCGGTTGAGCGAGCTGGTCACCGAGCTTTACCTGGCCGAAGGCAAGGCTCGCGAGAAGCAATGGAAGTACATCCGCGGCGCGCTGGAAAAGCTGAAGCTGCCCGCAGCGCGGATCGACCACCTGGTGAAGCAGGACGATCCGGCCCTGTTGGCCAAGCTGGTCGAAGAGTTGATGGGCAAGCAGTAGTCTCCACCAGCGGACGCGAATCATGGCCACCAACGACGCGCAAGTCAGCGAGCTTCGCTGGAAGAAGCTTCCCGTGCTCAACGACGGCTTCGTCTGCCTGGTGGACATCATGGGCGACGACCAGTCGGTGGTGCAGGCCGCGCGCGTCAGCTATGGCGAGGGCACGCGCAAGGTGTCGGACGACCGCGGACTGATTCGCTACCTGATGCGCCATCGGCACTCGACCCCCTTCGAGATGGCCGAAATCAAGCTGCTGGTGCGCGTGCCGATGGACTGCTGGCGACAGTGGATTCGCCATCGCACGGCCAACGTCAACGAATACAGCACGCGTTACTCGCTGGCGATCGACGCCATGCAAACCACCGAGCCGGACGCCTGGCGCACGCAAGCCACACAGAACCGCCAGGGCAGCGGCGAGCCGCTCTCGCCCGAGCAAGGCGCGGCGCTCACGTCGGCCGAAGCCCAGTTTCAGCAGCAAGCTCGCGAACTGTACGCGCAGCGCATCGATCTGGGCGTGGCCCGCGAACAGGCTCGCAAGGATCTGCCGCTGTCGACCTATACCGAAGCGTATTGGAAAGTCGATCTGCACAACCTGCTGCACTTTCTGGCGCTGCGGATGGACAGCCACGCGCAGTGGGAGATCCGCGAGTATGCCAGCACGATCGGGCGGCAGATCGTCCAGCCGCTGTTTCCGCTGGTGTGGGAGGCGTTCGTCGACTATCGCCTGGAGGGCTTGTTTCTATCGCGGCTCGATCGGGAATTGATCGCGCGGCTGGTTGCGCGGCTGGCGGCCGCGGGCCGCGCGCAGGCCACGGAAGAAGACTTCCTGGCCGTCGAAGATCCCACCTGGACCGGGCTCACCCGCTCGCGCGAGCGCGACGAGTGCCGCGAGAAACTGCGGCTGTTGAACCTGCTCCCATAAGATAACGCGCAGCGAGACCGATGCCGTGCAAGCCAACGATGTCAAAGCCGAATTGCTGGAACTGAACCTGCGATTGCTCAACGCGATCGCCGAATCTGACTGGAAGACCTACGAGACGTGGTGCGATCCGACCCTCTCGGCGTTCGAGCCGGAGGGACGCGGCCATTTGATCGAGGGCATGGACTTCCATCGCTACTACTTCGATCTTGGACCCGGCGAAGGCCCACGCAATTCGACGATCTCCTCCCCCCACGTGCGGCTGATGGGCGAGGTGGCAGTGGTCAGCTACGTGCGGCTGATCCAGTGGATCGGCGACGCGGGGGCGCCGGTCACCTCGTCGTTCGAGGAGACCCGCGTCTGGCAACGCCAGGACGGCGCATGGCGACACGTCCACTTCCACCGCTCGCGCGCCGATTGATTCCGTGGGCGCGAGCGCCGCTATGACGCCGTCACTGGCTCGCTCGGCGCCAGGCATGCCAGCGGCTCGATCTCGCCGCCGGCCACCATCCGCTCGACCACCTCTTGGCGATAGACGGGCACGTAGCCCGGCGCGCGAATGCCGATTCGCACACGATTGCGCTCCACCGAAACCACCGTCACCACGATGTCGTCGTTGATGACGATACTCTGTCCGCACTTGCGCGAGAGTAAGAGCACGACGAATTCTCCTAAAGCGGCCCTGGGAAAATATTCGCGGGTCAACGTTCTGGGCATCGACCCGCAGCCGATCCTAGCGGAGCCGTGTGAGCAATTGATGAGGGCCCCTTGAATTCCTCGCGAATCCGCTCCGCGGAACCAACGCCCCGCCACGTCGGCGGCACACTGGCTGCGAGTTGCAACCGCCTTCAGCCAGGCGGGTTATTCACGCGCGTTCCAGCGGAAACGCCATCACCTCGGCGATGCTCGTCGCGCCGGCGGCCAGCATGACCACCCGATCGAATCCCAGCGCCACGCCCGTGCAGTCGGGCAGCCCCTGCTCCATGGCGGCCAGCAAGCGGCTTTCCGCGGGCAGCGGCGGCTTGCCGTCGGCCTTGCGCTGGCGGTTCGCGTGCTCATTGCGGCCGCGCAATTCGGACGGATCGAGCAACTCGTGATAGCCGTTGGCCAGCTCGATGCCGCGCACGTACAGCTCGAAACGCGCGGCCACCGGCGGGTCGCCGTGCGTACGCGCCAACGCCGCCTGGCCGGCGGGATAGTCGTACAGGATCGTCGGCCGCGACTGACCCAGGTGCGGCTCGACCACTTCGGCCAGCAGCAGGTTGAGCCAATTGTCGCGATCGGCCTGGACAAACGTGTCCGCCACCGACAAACCAAGGCGCTCGGCTGCGGCGCGCAACTGCTCGCTGGTGGCGCGGTGCGGATCCAGCCCCGCGTGTTGCCGGAACGCGTCGGCGTAGGAGACGGTCTCGGCGGGGCCGAGTTGCAACAGCGCCTCGGCCAGGTCGGACAGCGTTTGCATCCCTTGACGCATGTCGTCGCCGCGGCGATACCACTCGACGATGGTGAACTCGGAATTGTGCAACGGCCCTCGTTCGCCGGCGCGAAACGACCGCGTGATCTGATAGATGGCCTCACCGCCGGCGGCCAGCAACCGCTTCATGCCAAACTCGGGCGAGGTTTGCAGCCAGAGCGTCTTGCCGCAATCGGGCCGGCGTGGGTCGTCGGGCAGCGTGACCGAAAGCGGATCGAGATAACGATCGACGACCACATCGGCCGAGAGCAGCGGCGTCTCGACTTCGAGAAACGCGCGCTGGGCAAAGAACCCGCGCACACGCGCCAGCATTTCGGACCGCAACTGCAATCGCGGCCAGGTGGCCGTGGGGCGAAAATCGTGTGACGCGTTGTCCTTTGGCACGATCGTTCCGGCCGCAATGCGGCCGCGTCAACCCTTGGCGCGTTCCAGATACTCTCCGGTGCGCGTGTCGACCTTGATGAAATCGCCGATCTCGACGAACGCCGGGCAGAGAATCTCGGCGCCCGATTCGAGCTTGCAAGGCTTGGTCAGGTTGGTGGCCGTGTTGCCGCGGACCGCGGGTTCGCAGTATTCGATTTGCAGCACGACGTGGTTGGGCGGCGACACGGAGATGGGATTGTTGTTGTACAACATCATCTGGCAGTCCATGCCCTCCTTGAGATACTTCCAGGCGTCGTCGACCTGTTCCTTGGTCAGCTCATACTGTTCATAGTTGGCCTTGTCCATGAATACGAACGTATCCTGCTGGCGATAGAGGAACTGGGACGAGATTTCGGTGACGTCGGCCGACTCCAGCGAGTCACCCCCCTTGAGCGTGCGATCGAGAACCGTGCCGCGGAGCAGGTTGCGCAGCTTGCACTTGTAGAGCGCGTTGCCCTTGCCCGGCTTGACGAAATTGCACTCGATCATCAGATAGGGATCGCCGTCGATCTGGACCTTGAGCCCTCTTTTGAAGTCGCTGGTGTTATAAGTGGCCACCGAATGAATTCCTGCTTCGCTTGGTTGTTCGGGAGGGTTATGCTAACGGTTTTCCCACCATCGATTGGCAGGTCAGCGCCGCGAGCCTATGAGTGATTCCATGATTTCAGTCGTTACGTTGCCGCGCGCCGCGCCTGGCGGCGCCGTGCGCTATCCAAGCTGGCAGCAGGCCTTCAAGGACGCCGTGCGCGATCCGGCC
>JBGSYQ010000044.1:0-6033 GCA_041750795.1 Pirellulales bacterium
CAACGACTGCAGCCACACCTCGCCCGGTCCGGTGAGCGTGGCCAGAAACAATCCTTCGCCGCCGAACAGCGTATTTTTCACGCCGCCCACCAGTTGGATGTCGTAGTCCACGCCGGGCGTCATGGCCACCAGGCAGCCGGTGTCGAGCCGCAAGGTTTCGCCGGCCGCCAGCGTGCGCCGCATCATGGTGCCGCCGGCGTGCAACAGCGCCACGCCGTCGCCGGTCAGTCGCTGCATGATAAACCCTTCTCCGCCGAACAGGCCCACGCCGATTTTCTTGCGAAACGCAATGCCGATCCGCGTGCCCCGCGCCGCGCAGATGAACGAATCTTTCTGGCAGATCAGTTCGCCGCCCAGTTGGTCCAGGTGCATCGGCAGGATCTTACCCGGATAAGGCGAGGCAAAGCCCACGCACTCCTTGCCCGCGGAAACCACGTTGGTAAACGTGGTCATGAACATGCTCTCGCCGGTCATCACGCGCTTGCCGGCCGCGGCCACCTTGCTCCAGAATCCGCCGCCCGGCGCCGAGGGATCACCGAACACCGTGTCCATCTGGATGCCGCGCGTCATATACATCATGGCCCCGGCCTCGGCGATGACCATCTCGCCCGGGTCGAGCTCCACCTCGACGTACTGCATCTCGGAGCCGAAGACTTCGTAGTCGATCTCGTCTGAGCCGCCGCCGCCCGTCTTCGGCGGCAATGCCGGAGGCCGGCTTGCGCCCGGCGCCAGCGCCGCCACGTGACGTGCTTCGGTCCAGTCGGTCGTCTGCGGCCCGTAAACCAGCGTTCGGCCGCCGGCCACGCTCGCCAAGCGCGAACGCAATTCGTCCAGCGTAATCGGCCCGATCGACTGGCCATTCTCGGCATAGAACCAATCGGCGCCGGCAGCCATGGCGGTGTCTCGTCCCCAAACAGCGTGAACCATTCTCCGTCGGCCGCCATCATATCAGGTTACAGAACCCGCTGGCCAGACAGATCTCGCGTGACCGACCGCGGCAACCGGCCGCTCGCACGGCCAAACGTTGTTGCCATTGCCAACCGAGATTAGATTACCGATAGAGCAGCAGGACCGCCCATCATGTCCCCTTATCTGCAAGTAATAAGCTATGGCGTCGTCGGCGTGGTGGCGCTCGTCGCGGGCGGACTGATTGCGCGCCGGCGCTCCGCGCCGGCCCTGGCGCGATATCTGCGGCGTCATTTCGGCCGCATCAACCCATCTTCCTTGGCCGTCACGCAGCGCGAGTTTCCCAGCCGCGTCCGCGTCGATCTGCAGCAGACGCTGGACGCGTTTCTGGCGGTGCGAGCAACGGTCCGAGAGACGCTGGGGGTGTCGACCGACGACTCGCCCATGTTCGGCATGAGCCTCTCGGCCCTGCTCACCCACAATTTGACCGCCGGCGCCGTGCCGTTGCAATACGACGAGATCGACATCGGCGAGGACTCCCCGGCGCGCTGCCTCAGCAACGCGCTTTGGCTGCTGACTGCGGGCGACAACAAGTACGCGGTGCTCGTCTCCAAGGTCTTCAGCTACAACGCCCCGCCGACGCTGCGAGTCGACGTCGCCGGGCCGCACAACGAGGTCGCCGCCGCATTCACCAAAGACTTGTTCGAGGCGCTGGAAGCCGCCGTCAAACAGGCAAAATCGTATCGCGGCAAGGTATTGTCGTTGGAACAGGGCGAAGGCTACACGGGGCAGAGCACTGGCATCAAAGTCCACAAGATTCAATCGGTCGAGCGCGATCAGCTCGTCCTGCCCGCCGCCATGCTCGCCATGCTCGAGCGCAATACCGTCCAGTTCGTCCAGCAGCGCGCTCGACTGCTCAAACTTGGACAATCGTCGCGCAAGGGACTGTTGCTCTATGGCCCACCCGGCAACGGCAAAACACACACCATTCACTATCTCATCCGTCGCCTGCAGGGACACACCACGCTGCTCGTGGCGGGCGAACAATTGGGCGAGATCGGCGAATACATGTCGCTGGCGCGGCTGCTGCAGCCGTCGATCATCGTGTTGGAAGACGTCGACCTGATCGCACGCGACCGCGCGCAGATGAACAATCCCTGCCAGGAGTCGTTGCTGAACAAGCTGCTCAACGAAATGGACGGGCTCAAGCCCGACGCCGAGTTGCTGTTCATCCTCACCACCAATCGGCCCGAGGCGCTCGAAGAAGCGCTGTCCGACCGTCCCGGTCGCGTCGATCAGGCCATCGAGTTCCCCATGCCCGACGAGGCCGGTCGCCGCAAGTTGATTCAGCTCTATGCCAACGCCGTCACGTTGCCGGAAAACGTCGTCGCGGGCATCGTTGAGCGCACCGAAGGCGTCAGCGCCGCGTTCATCAAGGAGCTGATGCGCCGCGCGTTGCAATTCCATTTGGCGCGCTCGGACACTCCGGCGATTGACTTCGAAGACGTCGAAAATGCCCTGGAAGAACTGGTCCTCTCCAGCGGCTCATTCAACCGCCGCATCCTCGGCTTCGGCGAAACCGGCAATGGCCAAGCCCACGGCCCAGCGACACGCTCGCGCATCGCACCCGAGCCGGTCGATCGCTAACCGCGGCGCCATGCATGGCCCTGACGCCGCGCCGGGCGTACAATGTCTCATCGAATCGGTGATGGACTTGTACTCCCTGCCATACCCCTATGCCCCACGAATCTAGCCGCGAGCGCTTCGCCCGCTATCGGCGCGAAATTGTCGAAAAGCGACGCGGCGGCGCAACCGCGCGCGACCCACGGCATCCGCCCGTACAGCACCCCCGCTCGTTCTGGCGGCTGCTGGTCGAATTCTGGGGCCTGCTGCGCGGACATCGCGGGCCGGTGATCTTTGCGCTGGCCACGGTCACGGTCGCCACGTTGTTGTCGCTCGTACCGCCGGCGGCCACCAAGATCACCGTCGACAACGTGCTCGGCGGCAAGCCGCTCGAGCCCCCCTGGTCGAACCTCCTGCCCACGCCCGACAGCCGCTGGCAATTGCTGGTCTGGCTGGCGCTGGGCGTGGTGGTCATTTCGCTGGTCGAAGCGGCCCTGCGCATGTGGGGACGCTGGTATGCCACGCGCACGGTCAACAAGGTGCAGGCCGCCACGCGCAAACGCGCCTTTCAGCACGCCGTGCGATTGCCGCTGCACCGCGTGCATCAAATCAAGAGCGGCGGCGTGGCCAGCATTCTCCGCGAAGATGCCGGCAGCGTGGCCGAGTTGATCTTCAGCATGCTCTACAATCCCTGGCGCGCCGTGATTCAATTGACCGGCAGCCTGCTGATCCTGGCGTGGATCGATTGGCGGCTGCTGTTGGGTTCGCTGGTGGTGCTGCCGGTGGTGGTGCTGACGCATCGCACGTGGATCGCGCGCATCCGCCCGCTGCATCGCGACATTCGCCTGCAACGCCAGGACATCGACAGCACGGCCACCGAATCATTCGCCGGCATGCGCGTGGTTCGTGCCTTCGGCCGGCAGCGCAGCGAGACTGGACGCTTCACCCGCAACAACCATTTCATGGCCCGGCAGCAACTGCACGCCTGGTGGTGGGCGCGGCTCATCGAGATTGTCTGGGAGGTGCTCATCCCGCTGGCATCCGCGGCGCTGTTGCTCTACGGCGGCTGGCAAGTGCTCAATGGCGACCTGCAAACCGGCGACCTGGTGATGTTCTTGTTCTACCTGGCCATGCTGCTGGGACCGTTGGCCGTGCTGGCCAACAGCGCCGCCGCCTTCCAGAGCAGCCTCGCCGGGCTCGACCGCGTGCTGGACTTGCTCGGCGAGCCCACCGAGATGGAAAACTCCGCAGGCGCCATCCTGATCCGCAAGCAAGACGTCGCCGGCCACGTCCGCTTGCGCGACGTGAGCTTTCGCTATCCCACGGCCAGCGAGCTGGTGCTGCGCGACGTCGACCTGGAAGTGAACGAAGGCGAAACCATCGCCCTGGTCGGTCGCAGCGGCGCCGGCAAGACCACGCTCACCAATCTCGTCGCGCGGTTCTACGATCCCACGGCCGGCAGCGTCGAGCTCGACGGCGTCGACCTGCGCGAAATCGACGTCGAAAGCTACCGCCGCCTGCTCGGCATCGTCGAGCAGGACGTGTTCCTCTTCGACGGCACCGTGGCCGAGAATCTCAGCTACGCCGTCCGCAACACCACGCGCGCCGAGCTCGAACGAGCCGCCCGCGCCGCCAACGCGCACGAGTTCATCATGGCTCTCGACCAGGGCTACGGAACCATCATCGGAGAGCGCGGCGTGCGCCTAAGCGGCGGGCAGCGCCAGCGCATCGCCATCGCCCGGGCATTGCTGGCCGATCCGCGCATCCTCATCCTGGACGAAGCCACCAGCAATCTCGACAGCGAGAGCGAGCGCCTGATTCAGCAAAGCCTGCTCACGCTGATGCAAGGCCGCACTTGTTTCGTCATCGCCCACCGCCTGAGCACGATCATCCACGCCGATCGCATCGTGGTGCTCGAAGCCGGGCGCGTCGTGCAAGTCGGCTCGCACCACGAGCTGTTGTCTCAAGGAGGCCCCTATCGCCAGATGGTCGACATCCAGACCCTGACAGATGGCCCGCTGACCGAGCCGGCCGAACGGTAGTGCGCGACGGTGCGAATGGTCGCCATCAGAGCGCCGAATCGCCCGCCAATCGCTGAGGGCCGGTCGCATCGCCGCGCCACGTGCATGCCCAAAGGCCGCGCACGAACTATTTGTCGCACACGCCTGGAGCGGCTATCATGGGGGGCTGAGTTACAGGCCGATCTCGGCGCGCGCAGGGAATGCCCGTCGCGGCGGCCCCCGCCTGAACTTCCCCCCCCTGGGTTCGAGAGCCCGCAGGACCGAGAGCATGATGCACGAGCGACCTCGACTTTCTCGCCTGGCCCAATGCTTGTTGTCGATCGCTGTTGCGATTGCGGCCGCCGGCTCGGCAGCCTGGGCCGGCGAAGTCGTCCCGTTCAACAGCGGCGACTGGCCGTTTTGCCCTCCGCAACGTCCGCCGCTGCCGGCCGTCCAAGACGCGACCTGGGGCGCCAACCCGATCGACGCCTTCATCCTGGCCGCCTTGGAAGAGCAAGGCCTGCGTCCCAGCGCCCCGGCCGACAAGCTCACGCTGTTGCGCCGCGTGACGTTCGATCTGACCGGCCTGGCGCCGACCATCGAAGAGCAGCAAGCGTTTCTGGCCGACGACTCGCCCGACGCGTTCGACCGCCTCGTCGATCGCCTGCTCGACTCGCCCCACTACGGCGAGCGCTGGGCCCAGCACTGGCTCGACGTGGTGCGCTATGCCGAGAGCGATGGCTTCAATGCCGACGAGATTCGTCCCACGGCACATCGCTATCGCGACTATGTGATCCGCGCGTTCAACGCCGATCTGCCCTACGACCGCTTCATCCGCCAGCAACTGGCCGGTGACGAATTCGAGCCCGACAATCCCGAGGCGCTGATCGCCACCGGCCTGAACCGTCTTTACCCCGACGAGTACAACGCGGCCAACGTCGTGCAGCGCCGGCAGGAGATTCGCGACGATCTGACCGACGCCACGGCGCTCACGTTCCTGGCGCTCACCGTCGGCTGTGCCCAATGCCACGACCACAAGTTCGATCCGATCTCGCAGGTCGACTACTTCCGGTTGCAGGCAGTCTTTGCGCCCATGCTGCCGCACGACGACACGCCGCTGGCGTCGGCCGCCGAGCGTCGCCGCCACCAGCGCGCCCAAGCCGCCTGGGAAGAAGCCACTCGCGACATTCGCGACGAAATGAACCAGCTCGTGGCCGACAAGCGCCAGGCCGCCATGAACGCGGGCTTGGAGAAGTTCGAGCCCGAGTTGCGCGCGGCCGTGCTCACGGCCCCCGGCGAGCGCTCCGCGTTGCAAGAGCAACTCGCCTTCCAGATGATGAAGTACATTCGCCCCAAGCTCGGCAACCTGGCCGACAAGCTCAAGGGCGAGCAAAAGGAACGCTACGAGGTGCTGGAAAAGCAACTGGCCGACTACGATCATCTGAAGCCGCGGCCGTTGCCGTCGGCCATGACCGTCAGCGATGCCGCGGGCCCCGCGCCGGCG
>JBGSYQ010000045.1:0-2830 GCA_041750795.1 Pirellulales bacterium
AGCCGGCGCGGCGCCCGGAGGTGCGGCGCCCGGAGGTGCGGCGCCTGGTGGCACGGCGGCCACGGCTTGTGGCGGCTGGCCTTGCACCATGGCCCGATGCCCTGCGGCTGCCTGATTCATCTGGGCAACGTATTGACTGGCGGCCGGCGGGCTTTGCACTTGCCACACCAGACGCCCATTGGGCAACGTGACCACGTCGGTGGGAATGCTCGAAACGCCGTACAACTGTGCCGTGCCCGGCGATTCGTCCACGTTGAGCTTTACCATCACATAGTTGGGCTCCAGCGCCCTGGCCACCTCGGGCTTGGAAAAGACCTCGCTCTCCATGCGCATGCACGGCTTGCAACTGGTACTCCAGAAGTGCACAAGAACCAGGCGGTTGGTCCGCGCCGCGATTTGCTGGGCGACCTCGAGCGAGGGTTGCCAGGGCATCTGGTCGGTTGCACGGGCGCGCGGCGCCAATAGCGTCGCGGCCAAAATCGCCCAGACAAAAACGCGTGCTGCCCGCATGACTCCCTCCCGAAAACGCGCCACAGTGCCGACTCTCAATGGCAAGTATCGACCGGCAGCACGGTTCCAGTTGTGCCAATTTTGCCGATTAGCGAAAGATTGGCAGTTGCGATGGGCAAACGCCTGAGGAACTGCAAAAGCTAGGAAAACACGGGGTCACGGCATGGTTGCAAGCTGCCCCGCACAGCCGGGTGGCGGCGTCATTCTTTGAAAAAACGGCTGGGGAACTTGCCGGCACGATCGTCACAGCGTGCAGTGTCCTCGGTGGCGCATGAAAATACCGCCCAGACCGCCGGGATATTGTCGAGGAGTCGCTTGACATCAGTCGAGAGATGACTATGATGTGCGTAGTTTAAGTCTGCCACGCAGGCAGGCGCCATGGCCCTTTGACGAGAATCTTCAGGGCCTCCCCGAGCGTGGTTTTCCATCGGGGGAAAAGTGTAAACGCTTCTTGAGCTGGACGTCCCGCTCGCTCGTGCCGGACCGGCCGCCGTCAAGGTGGTCTCGCTTACGACACCCGGACAGCTTTGTGAGACTCGCTCCGTAAAAATGCGCCCGCTTGTGGCGTACGCGGATCAAGAACGTACCCTGGCGCGCTGTTTGCAAGCGATCTGCTGTTAGTGTTTCACGATTCTCGCCTCTGGGGCTCTCACCTCTGGGACGCGAATTGACTTCTAGGAAGGGCATTCGGCATTGAGGCTGAACCGCCACTTTATCATTTTGGATCGCGCTGCGCGCATCGTGCGCTCGTGTGGTCCAAGCGCATCCTTTACCAGGTGAAAGATGGGTAAGCGCAAGAAAGGTCGTGCTCGCGGACGCGGTGGTATCGGAGGCCATCCCGGTGGAGGCGGTGGCGGTGGCGGCCAGAGTTCTAATGGTCGTTCGCGCGGTCGCACCGACCATCGTCGCTTTCGCGGCGATTCCGGCGGCGGTCCGCAATACAACGAAAACGAACCGCAAATCGACAGCGGCGAACCGGGCGTCATCGAACCGGGCCAGGGCGTGCTCGAACTGCACCCCAACGGCTACGGGTTCCTCCGCAATCCGAAGACCAACCTGCTCCGCGAACGCAGCGATCCGTTCGTGCCGGGCACGATGATCGAAAAGTTCCGCCTGCGCGAAGGCGTGCTGATCAACGGACTGGTGCAGCAAGCGCGCAAGCAACAGGGACCCCGGCTCAAGGAAATCGTCGACGTCGACGGCATCAAGCCCGAAGAATACGTCAACGTCAAGAGCTTCGATGAGCTGACGCCCATCAATCCCGAAAGCTGGCTCCGCCTGGAAACCGGTCCCGCGCCGCTCTCTACGCGGGTGATGGATCTGCTCACTCCGCTGGGCAAGGGGCAACGCGCCCTGATCGTCGCGCCGCCGCGCACCGGCAAGACGTTCCTCTTGCAGCACATTGCCAACGCCATTGCCACGAACTATCCCGAGCTGACGCTGATCATGCTGTTGGTCGACGAGCGACCGGAAGAAGTCACCGACATGCGCCGCTGCGTGGTCGGAGACGTCATCGCCAGCAGCCTCGACCGCGACGTGGAAAGTCACGTCCGGTTGTCACAGTTGGTCGTCGAGCGCTGCAAGCGGCTGGCCGAGATGGGCAAGGACGTGTTCCTGCTGATGGACTCGATCACCCGCATGGCCCGCGCCTTCAACAAGTGGGTCGGCAACACCGGCCGCACCATGTCGGGCGGCGTGGACATCAAAGCCCTCGATATCCCCAAAAAGCTCTTTGCCACGGCCCGCGTGTTCGAAGAAGGCGGCTCGCTGACCATCGTGGCCACCGCCCTGATCGACACCGGCAGCCGCATGGACGAACTGATCTTTCAGGAGTTCAAGGGCACGGGCAACATGGAACTGGTGCTCGACCGCAAACTGGCCGATCGCCGCGTGTGGCCGTCCATCGACATTTCGCAGTCTGGCACGCGCCGCGAAGAAAAGCTGCTGGAGCCCGATACGCTGCACGCGGTCAACATGCTGCGACGCACGTTGTCGTCGATGCATCACGTGGATGCGATGGAACAGTTGACCAAGCAGCTTGCCAAGTTCAAGGCGAACCGCGACTTCATCAAGCTGATCAGCGGGGCGCAGGCCGACTAGGCTGAGCGTTTGCCTGCACCGACGAATTGGCCGTTCGACGAATGCGCCCCACGACCACCCGGTTGTGCGGCGCCGCACGCCGCACCGGGTCGCAGCTAAACTCGCCTAACTTCTCCCACGCAAAGGGCAGGGGAGCCGTCGTGCCCGGGCTGCTCGCCTCGCTGCCGCCTGCCGGCGGATCGAGATAGCCGGGCCGCAGATCGTAGCAAAAGTACTCCAC
>JBGSYQ010000046.1:0-3235 GCA_041750795.1 Pirellulales bacterium
ACCGGTCGGGGCGTATCCTGAACGCGGCCTGGTTGATCGGCGAGCATCAGCCAGAACCCGCCGCGTTCGGCCGGCGCCTGCTCGCCCGTGCGCCGCAGGCTTCGAAAGACGCCGTGGCCATTTTTTTGCGTTACAAGAACCGGCCACGGCCCCTAGGAACGGGACCACGGCGCACAAAACTTTTTTAAGAGTCGTTTCCCCAGGCACCGCTGCGCGCAGAGCAATCCGCCCGCAGCGGTGCCCTTTTTTTGTACCGCCACTCGCCAGCCGCCGCCAAACCAGCCATGAAACAAGAAAACAGCATGAAGGCTGGACTCCAACGAGCCGATTTCCAACAACCGCTTTTCGATTTCCGATTCGCCGCCGCCCGATTTCCTCCAGCCTCCAGCCTCCAGCCTCCAGCCTGCGCACCACGTCCTGCCCGTCGGGTCGTCATGGTCAATCGCTTCCGTCTTTTACCTCCGCCCTCCGCGGCCTCGGCGTCCTCGACGGCCACTCTCCAGAATCTAAAATCAACCCGGCCTGCCGTGGCGAACCCAATTGCTTGCCAGGTACCAATAGCAGGGCCGCACGAAGCTATCGCGCACGATGTGGTAAGCTGGGGCGCGACTAACTTGTTTGGATTTCGAAATGCCACCATGCAGACCGGCCGCGATCATGCCACACGTGCTCATCATCGGCGGTGGATTCGCCGGACTCAACGACGCCGATCGCCAGGCATGAGTCGCCAAGCTCGCCAGCGTTCCATCGCTCGACACTTCGGTCGGCTGAATTCTGGCGAAACCAGGGATGTGAACTTCCGTGCGACGACTCTCTCCCCATGCGAGGCGATGTCGGGTAGAAAGGATGCCGCCGGCCGTTTACTTTTTGGTTTTCCCCGCTGCTTCAGGAGATTGGTTCCATGACCGCTGCGCTACATTCCGAGCCGATGCTTCCGCCGGGCACCTTCGCGGGGCGCACGATCGTGGTCACTGGCGGCGGCACCGGCTTGGGTCGTTCGATGGGGCAGTACTTCCAACAACTGGGCGCCAACCTGGCGATTTGCGGCCGGCGCAAGGAAGTCATCGAGCAAGCCGCCCAGGAAATGGCCCAACCCAACGGCGGCCAAGTGCTGGGCATGCCCTGCGACGTGCGCAAGCCGGAGGAGGTCGAAGCTTTCTTCGACGCCGTGCGCGAAAAGTTCGGCGCCATTCACTGCCTGGTCAACAACGCCGCCGGCAACTTTGTCTGCCCCAGCGAACGGCTCAGCACCAACGCCATCAACACGGTCGTCGACATCGTGCTCAAGGGCACCTACAACTGCACGCTGGCGCTGGGCAAGCGGTGGATCGCCGAACAGACGCCGGGCGTGGTGCTCAACATCAGCACCACGTATGCCTGGACTGGCTCGGCCTACGTGCTGCCTTCGAGCATCGCCAAGGCCGGCGCGCTCAACCTGGTACAATCGCTGGCCGTCGAGTGGGGCAAGTATGGCATCCGGCTCAATGCGATCGCGCCGGGTTCGTTTCCGACCGAAGGCGCCTGGTCGCGGCTGCGTCCGCCCGAGCTGGGCGACGACGATCCCTTGAAGAGCGGTCGCGTGCCCTTGCGGCGCTATGGCGAGCACCAGGAACTGGCCAACCTGGCCGCCTATCTGCTGTCGGACTATTCGGCCTACATCACCGGCACGTGCGTCACCATCGACGGCGGCGCCTGGCTGCGCGGGGCGGGCATGTTCAGCGACCTGGAGCGCGTCACCAGCGAGCAATGGGACACGCTGCAAGCGGCCGTCAAAGCGCGGAAGAAATAGCCCCACGGCACGTGAGCGCGGCAGCGGTTTGGGTTATGATCGAGTGGTCCCATCGTGCTATGCGCCATTCGAGCGAACATGCCCGCGACGAAGAACTATCCGTCGATCTGCATCCTGGGCGCCGGCATCAGCGGCATCACGATGATGAAGGCGTTGCGCGACCGTGGGATTCCCTATACCACGTTCGAGAAGAGCGATCAGTTGGGCGGCAACTGGGTGTTTCGCAATCGCAACGGCATGTCGAGCGCCTATCGCTCGCTGCACATCGACTCGTCGCGCTACTCCATCGAGTTCGACGACTTTCCGTTCCCCGGCCAGTATCCCGACTTTCCGCACCACACGCAGATCCTGGCCTACTTTCAGGCTTACGCAGAACGCTTTGGCATCGCCGAGGGCATTCGCTTCAACACGGGAGTCCAACGCGCCGAGCGGCTGGACGACGGCACCTGGCGGATCGCACTCGACAACGGCGAAATCCACCGCTTCGATTTTCTGATCGTGGCCAACGGGCATCACTGGGACGCGCGCTGGCCCGAGCCCCCCTTTCCGGGACAATTCGACGGCGTGCAAATGCACTCGCACGACTATATCGACGCGTTCACGCCGCACGACTTGCACGGCAAACGCGTGCTGGTGGTCGGCGTGGGCAATAGCGCCATGGACATTGCTTGCGAGTTGAGCCATCGGGGCGTGGCCGCTCGGCTGGTGGTGAGCACGCGGCGCGGCGCCTACGTGATTCCAAAATATCTCTATGGTCGGCCGTTGGATGCGCTGATTCGTACGACGCCCTGGCTGCCGCTGTGGCCGCAGCGGTTGTTCGGCTCGCTGTTGATTCGCCTGGCGGTGGGACGGATGGAGAACTACGGGCTGCCGCGGCCCAAGCACCGCATCTGGCAGACGCATCCCACGGTCTCCAGCGAGTTTCTCATTCGTGCGGGCAGCGGCGACATCACGGTCAAGCCCGATGTCGCCCAGTTGGACGGCGACGTGGTGCGATTCGAGGACGGCAGCAGCGAACCGTTCGACGCCATAATCTACGCCACCGGATACAAGATCACGTTTCCGTTTTTCGATCCCGCGTTTCTGGCTGCCGACGACAACGCGCTGCCGCTGTTCAAGCGGGCTTTTCGTCCGGGCATGCCCAACCTGATCTTCGTCGGCTTCGCGCAGGCCGTGCCCAGCATCATCAAGTTTGTTGAGATCCAGTCGCGCTGGCTGGCGGCGTACGTCGACGGCGAGTATGCCCTGCCGCCCGTGGAGGAGATGCGGCGGATCATGGCGCGCGACCAACGCGCGGCCAACTCGGGCTTTGTCGGCAGCAAGCGGCACACGATGCAGGTGGATACGAATCTCTATCGCTGGGACTTGCAAAAGGAGCAGAAGCGCGGGGCCAGGCGGGCCGCCGACCAAGGGGGCGTGCTGCCGGTGCAACGCCGCGCCGCGGCC
>JBGSYQ010000047.1:0-1676 GCA_041750795.1 Pirellulales bacterium
TCGAGCCCGGCCGTGGGCTCGTCGGCGATCACGATCGCGGGGATCCCCTCGTTGGCGCCGCGTGGCAGCAAGCCGCGCACCGCCGAGAGGCGAATGCGCTCGCCGCCCGAGGCGTTGGCCAGCCGCTGCGGCAGCGGCACAAGCTGGAATTGCGCTGCCAGCCGGTCGATCTCCGCGGCGGCCTGCTCGTGCGGCAGGTGCGAGAACAGCGTGAGGTTGTCCGTCACCGACAGGCCATCGAGAAAGCCAAGTTTTTCGGCCTGCGGCAGCAGCGCAATGAGCCGCCGCGAAGCGGGCTCGTAGCCGTGCCGGCTCCAGACCACGTGAGGATTGCTGGCGGCGTTGTTGATCGACACTTCGCCCATGCACGGAATCACCGGATCGGACAGGTCGCCGAACCCCAACAGCGCCCGCGCGAACGACGACTTGCCGCTGCCGGAGCGTCCCACCACCAGGTACAACCGCCCGGCGCGCAACGTACACATGCCGTCGAGTCTCAATCGCCGAGGGCCCAGGCCCACTTCGAGCCGGTCAAGCTGCAGACTGGGGCCGGCGTCGTCCGGTGCTGCGTGTGATGACATGAAAGTGGTCAGGGCAACAGTGGCTGGTAGACAACACCATGCGCTCCGGCCTTCGTCGCGGGCGAAAACATCAACAGCGGCTCGTCGCTGATATCCAGCGAGCTGCGCAGCGCGAACGCGAATAATAGCCGGGGCCCGCCCTCTTTCGTCAGCAGACGACGCGTGGCGAAGTCGTTCGCGTAATCTTGCACCGCGTCGAGCACGATATCCTGGCTGTCTCGCCAGGCGGGCAGGATCGCACGCTCATAGAGCATGCCGGCCCACCGCTGTCGAAAGGCTTCCTCGAACTCCGGCCGCATTTCAACCACCACGCTCTTGAGCGCTGCCAGGATCGCCGCGCGGTGTTCCTTCCAGAAAGCGATGGCTTCCTCCTCCAAGGCGGATTGCAGTGCCAGGGCCGTTTTGTCGGAGAAAAAAGGACGCTCGACCGTCTGAGCGGCCGTTGGGCGACCCAGCATGCGCAGCCACCAGTCGGTGGCGACGGCGCCACGGTTGTGTACTTCGTCGGCCGTGGCGTTCCAGATGCCGCCGGCCAGTCCACCCATGCCCACCGTGTCCCAGGCCCGATGTGCCAGCCGGTTGACCAGTTGCTCTTCAAGCGGTTTGAGCCTTTCGCGCAATTGCTCGAACGACTTGGCGAGCAGTTGCTCGTCTTGGCGATCGAGCGTCGTCATGCTGCGCGACAGCTCGCGCGCCAGGCCATCGATGATTTCCGGCAGCAAGCGCGCTCGAACGCTGGGCCAAATCGCGTCGCGCGCAAGTATCAGCTCTTGCTCGGGTGTGTTGGGGCTGATCAGCAGACCGATGGCGTCGCGCAAATCGAGCGATGCCGGCGCACCTTTGAGCACGCCGCCGGGACTGGCAGCGCCGTCGGCGAGCGACGTCAGGCGGATGCGCAGTTGCCGCTCGTCGGGCTTGACCGCGCGGATGGAGACCACGCGGCCGATCACTTGCGGAATGCCGTCGGCGCGGTCGCGATACACCAGGTTGCCGCTGCGCGCCTGCAAACTTGCCGGCACCACGACCTCGATCGAATGCCCCGCGGGCGAACGCATTTCGCCGAGCATGTCGCGCGCGCCGGCTTGCACGCGCAGA
>JBGSYQ010000048.1:0-4895 GCA_041750795.1 Pirellulales bacterium
CCAGCCGCTGGCATTGCCGGCCGCTGCCAGATCGAGCAAGCCGACGTGCGTGCCCGTCCAGCGATCGTCGAGACGCGTCGACCAAACGTGGCCCGCGGCCAACGCGGCCACCAGCACCAGTCCGCCGCACGCCAGCAGGCAGATTCCCAGCAGCCGCGTTGGAAAGAACTCGCGCACCGGCCGGTCGAGCACACGGTAAACGTCCTCGGCATAAGCGCGCTGACCCGAAGCGCCGCTGTGCGCACCGCCGGCGCGGACCGCCTGCTCCAGTTCATCGGTCGACGCGTGGGACAGACCGTCGTCGGCCAGCATGCGTCGTCGTCGGTCGTGCCGCAGGGACATGAAGAACCGCCTGGAGTGTGAGCGCCGCGGACCGCCCTGGTGCGTCGCTGCGGCACGGCCCGTCGAACGGCGCGAACGGATTGTGAATGCTCGCGCGAATTTCCCGCCTGTATCGGATTCGGCATTGTGACGATTCCGGCTGTAGCAGCCTCACTCGTCCGGGGACATCTGCAGCGCCGGCCAGCGCCGGTTCGTCCGGCTGGCGAATCTGTTCGGCCAACGTGCCTCGCCGCCGCCGGCCGGACTCTGCGCGTTGTGCCAACTGGGCAAGCAAGCTCGCGGGGGTTCGATGCGCGATCGCCCCATCGGGTACGGCGGGCAATTCCGGGGTCGTCCGGGAGCCGCAGGCACAATCGTTTCATTCGCTGCTTTCCGGCTGTTTTTGCCCCAGCGCTAGAACCGTTTTGACTCCCCCCGGCTTGTGACCTAGTCTTTCCAAAAGCAGCGATCGATACGACGGACCAGTTCTCGAGTTGCCCCAAGGCCGGCGAGCGACTCCCGCCAGTCGGCGGCAGCGATGTTGGGATGTTCCATGGCGCAGCACACTCCGATGCAGGGCGGTTCGTTCGAGTTGGTGCCGCCGGCCGCGAGTGTCTCCCTTCCCAAAGCACCCAACCTGGGGCTGCTGCTGCAAGGCCCCGGCGTCGTGGAAAACCCGCCGAGCCCCGCGGTCACTTCCTGCGAGAACCACCTGGTCGAAGTGCGGCTGGGCATTGCCAGCAGCCTGTTCGCCGCGATCCGACACAAGCACGCGCCCACCGCCGCGCATTCGCTGCGCGTGGCGCTGGGCTGCTCCACGTGGGCCCTGGCGTATGGGCTGGATTCCCAGGAGCGCGACGAGTTGGAAGTGGCGGCGCTATTGCACGATATCGGCAAGATCGGCGCGCCGGATCGGTTGCTGTTCAAGCCCGGCACGCTGGCGCGCGACGAGTTGAAGCTCATCGATCTGTATCGCCGCACCGGATTGAACATTCTGGTGAATTGCTGCGATTCGCCCGGGGTGCTGGAGGTGATTCGTCACTCGGGCGGCTGGTACAACGGCACGCGCAGCGAGTACTCGCTGGTGGGCAACGACATTCCGCGCGGCGCGCGGATGCTGGCGATTACCGATGCGTTCGACTCGATGACCTGCGACCAGGTGTATCGCCGTGCCATGCCGCGCGAGCGCGCCGTCCACGAGCTGTTTCGCAACGCCGGCACGCAGTTCGATCCCGAGCTGGTGCGATCGTTCGTCGAGCTGCAAGTGGCGGTGCAGTTGCCGCAAAAAGTGGTCAGCCATTGGCTGCGCACGCTCGACGCGGCGCAGTCGAACCGCTTTTGGCGCGGTGTCGCTTCGACCCCCGCGAACCAGGCTGTCGCAACCAGCGTCGAAAGTCTCTTTCAGCGCAAGCTGCTGGAGAACATGTACGACGCCGTGGTGTTCGTCAACAGCAACATGCAGATCACCCTCTGGAACCGCGCGGCCGAACGCCTGACCGGCATCGCCGGCGCCAGCGTGCTGGAGCGAACCTGGTCGCCGACCCTGATCGGCATGCGCGACGAAGGCGAAACCGGGCTGAACCCCTGCGATTGCCCGGTGGCCTATGCCATGGAAACCGGCGTGCAATCGTTGCGGCGCCTGCTGGTTGCCAATCGCAATAACCATCCCATCTCGGTCGACGTCCATACCGTGCCCGTGGTCGGCCCCGACGGATTCACGCGCGGCGCCACGATGATCCTGCACGACGCCTCCGGAGAAGCGTCGCTCGAAGAACGCTGCCAGTCGCTGCAAGAACGAGCCACCACGGATCCGCTCACCGAAGTGGCCAATCGGGACGTGTTCGATCGGGCCCATCAAAGCTTCGTCAAGGCGCATCTCGACCGCAACGTGCCTTGCAGCACCATCATTTGCGATATCGATCACTTCAAGTCGATCAACGATACCTACGGCCACCAGGCGGGCGACGCGGTTCTCAAAAGCTTTGCGCAATTGCTCAAAAGCGAGTGCCGTCCGGGCGACCTGGTGGCGCGCTATGGCGGCGAGGAGTTCGTCGTGTTGTGCGCCGATTGCACGAACGCCTCGGCCGCGCGGCGCGCCGAAGAGTTGCGCAAGATGATCTCCGAGTTGGCGCAGCCGGCCATCGATGGACAGAAAATCACCGTCAGCTTCGGCGTCACGGAAATCCAGCCCGGCGACACCGCCGACTCGATGCTGCGGCGGGCCGACCGCGCACTGCTGGAGGCCAAGCGGCTGGGACGCAACATGGTGATGCAATTGGGCAACGGCCTGGCCGACGACGCCGATGCGCCGTACGGTGCAGCCGTCGTCCACCCGTGGCCGGGCAACGAGTTGTTCATCCAGTGCGTGCTGGTATCCGCGGTGCCGCTCAACATGGCGATCGAGAAGCTGCGCGGCTTCGTGCTGGATCATCACGCCGAAATCCTGGCCATCAATCAAGACCGAGTCGATCTGCAGATCGAAGCCGTATCGGAAAACCCCAATCGGCGCCGGTCCGACCGTCCGGTTCCGTTCCTGGTCGAAATGTCGCTGGCGGAAAAATACGTGCCTTCGACCAGCGTCGACGGCCGCATCACGGGGCAAGTGGCGCGGACCTATGTCAAGGTGTCGGTCCGCTTGAAACGCGCGCGCGATCGCAAGAACGCCAACGTCTCTGCTCAAGCCAACGCCATCCTGGCCGGCATTCGCTCCTACCTGATGGCCACGACCGAAACGCCCACGACCCAGCCGGTCAAGACGCGGCGGACCATCAATCTATTGGGGCCGTGGTTGAATCTGCGCCATTAGCCTGTTGAGGAATCAACAGGGTGCCAATGGCCGCCCGGGCGCCGCACCCAGCCGCTCCGACAGCCGCGCTCTGGCGGTTGTAACGAAAAAGCGCAACAACTCCGACGCGTCGCTTTTCTTCCTGCTGGTTCCCGGCAATTCCAGCTACGCGCCGGCGTCACCGGTCGCGCGGTGACTCGCTCGAACGATTGTCAGTTTCGCCAGAATCGGGTATGCTGCGCGGCGAAGCGGAGTGTGCGGCATCGCCCGCCTTCCGCAGTTTATGTCCCGTAATCGTGGAAACACATCGGCAGCGCCGCTCGTGTGGCGATCGTGCCTTTCAAGCTGAGGAGGAGCAACCATGGCATTCGAACTTCCCCCCCTGCCCTATGCATTTAACGCCCTCGAGCCGCACATCGACGCGCGGACAATGGAGATCCACCACGACAAACATCACGCGGCCTACGTGGCCAACTTGAACAAGGCCGTCGACGGCACTCCGTTTGCCGAGATGTCGATCGAGGCGTTGATCAGCGATCTGGAAAAAGTGCCCGAGAACATTCGCACCGTGGTGCGCAACAACGGCGGCGGCCACGCCAATCACTCGATGTTCTGGACGGCCATCGGCCCCGGCAAAGGGGGCGAGCCCACTGGCAAGCTGGCCGAGGCCATCAAGGCCGAGCTCGGCGGCTTCGACAAGTTCAAGGAGAAGTTCAGCGCCGCGGCGACCACACGCTTCGGCAGCGGCTGGGGCTGGCTGTCGGTGGACAAGAACAAGAAGCTCGTCGTCGAGAGCACGGCCAATCAAGACAGCCCCCTGATGACCGGCAACACGCCCGTATTGGGCATCGACGTGTGGGAGCACGCCTACTACCTGAACTATCAGAATCGCCGCCCCGATTACATCGCCGCGTTCTACAACGTGATCGACTGGGGCGCCGCCGGAAAACGCTACGAAGCCGCGTTGGGATGACCAGAGGCAGTAGACAGCGGCGATGGCGGCAGCCTTCTCATACTGCTGCGCCAGGATCGGCGTGCTGTCGGATGGAGTGCTGGCACGCCTCACGACCGAAGCCTGGGCAAGCCGCGCAAAGCGGAAGATTCGCGCGGCGCGAGTGCCAGCGTGCGCAGGGCCGTGGCCGCTTGCTTGCGTATCGCCGTTCTGTGACGGATCGACGATTGTAGGGGTCCGATTGCGGTTGACGCGCGGCGCGCGTTTTCTATAATCCCCGCCCGATGTGCGGCCGCCGGCACGTCGAAAGTCGACCAATCAAGTGGGCGGAATCCCGCGGGACCTTGGCCCCGCCTTGTCAGCCGTTTCCATGAATCCGGGTGGAACGCCCGGTGGTTGGCTCGCCAGATCCATCGCGATCCTGCCCGAGCCGCGACACATTCGGGTCCTCAGGGAAGAGGACGTCTCGCCGTCGACAGGGATGTCGCGTGCGGGCGAGCCCCTTCTCCCTCTCATCCAGAAGGGCGCAATCGCAATGCGAGCTACTCTTGCCAACACCGCAATCGTGGCGATGGCGATTCTCATGGTTTCCGGTTGCCGCAGCGGCGGCGGCAAGAGCATGTGGCCTTGGGGACGCAGCAAGGGTTACGACAGTTCGATGGAAGGCGGCACGATGTCGGGCCCGCAACTCCCCTCCACCGGCGCGATGAACGATCCTGCTTACAGCGATCCCTACAACTACAACGCCGCACCGTCCGCCAATCCGTACGATCAAACCAACTTGGGCGCGCCGCCGGCCAACGCGTATCCTGCGCCCGGCGGATATCCGACTGCGCC
>JBGSYQ010000049.1:0-1917 GCA_041750795.1 Pirellulales bacterium
CCTCGGCGCGGACCTGCGCCGCGATCAAGCGGCGGTCGCGCGCAAATTCGTCGAGCAATCGCCCGCTCGAATGGTCCGCCGGAGCGGCCCGGCTCAACGGCGTCGTCTTGGAATCCTGCGCCGGCACTGCGGCCAACAGGGCGACGGTGTGACAACAAGCAACCAGCACGACGCAACGGATCGTTAGCAACGACAATGCCATGACGAGTCTCCTCCGTTCCAAGTGAGTAGCCTCGAACCCTACGGGTCGACTGACAAACAACTTCCCGATTTTCACCCCTCACCCTGCCCTCTCCCACAAGGAGAGAGGAGATTCGCGGAGAAATTGTTTTTCGGTCGACCCTACCTGGAGCATAGCGATCCGGCGCCGCTCTGGCAAACTTTGGTCCCGCGGACGAAGCCCATCGCTGCCATGGCCGCCCTACCAGGTCTCGGCCGGTCGCTGGCGCGGGTCGGTCTCGGCGGGCAGCGGCTCGGACGGCCGCGAGGGCCGGTGGCTGGCGGCCAGCAGAACGGCGAAAATTCCGGTGAGGAAGACACCGTCGAACGTGCCGGCGCCGCCGATGGAGGCAACCGACGCGCCCAGATGCGCCAACTCGTCGAGGTTCAATAGATCGGCGCCGATGAGCGTTCCCAGGCAGCCGGAGGCATACGCCAGCGGCGGCGCGTGATCGCGCGACAACAGTAAGGCCACCATCGCCGACACGATCGGCGGAATGAAGATCGGCACCGAGATACCCATCTGCGGCACCGGCGTGGCCAGCAGATGCACCACCACGCTCACCGCCGCCACCCCGACCAGTGCAACGCCGTAAATGCGGTTGCGGACGATCAAGTAAATCGACAGCACCGTGGGAATCAGCGCGCCGCCCACGTTGACGGCAATGACGGTGGCGGGCCATTGCTTGATGACGGGCACTTCGCTGCGCATGCCCCAGCCCAGGTCGACTTCCTGCATGACCACCAGCGATCGGCCCGGCACCTCCGCCACGGGAATGTTGACCGACGACCCCACCAGCGTAAAAAACAAGATCGCAAACGCCGCCACGCGACTGATGCCCATCTTTTCGTACGCATATCCCAAAATGCCAATCTGCAAAACAAAGATCAAAATGCCAAACAGCACCACCAGGATGCCAAAGAACGGTGGAAAATAGTGAAAGCTGGATGGCTGCATTGCAGGCGGAGGGGCTAGGGGCTAGGGGCTAGGGTTCACGAAACAGGGGATAGGGATGGTTGTCGAAGCGGATTTGCGTGTCGCGATTGATGGCTGACCCAGTCGATGACGCGCCATTCCATCCAGCGGCGGTCGGGATCGCTGCTCGGTCGCGACACGAATCCCAAGTGGCCACCCGATTCGGCCAGGTGGATTTGCACGGCGGGCGAGCCGGGCGTTTGGGCCAGCGCGTCACAGGGAATCATCGGATCGTCGCGCGAAGCGAGCACCAACGTGGGCACGCGAATCCGCGGGATCCACGGCGCCGAGCTCGCCTGGCGATAGTAATTGTCGGCCGTGCCGAACCCGCACACGACGGCCGTGAACGCGTTGTCGAATTCCCACAGCGTGCGCGGGGTGAAGTCGAACGCTGCCGCTGACGCGTCGGGCAAAAGGCGTCGCCGCTGATCCAGTTGCTTGAGCAGCAAATTCACGAAAAAACGGTCGTAGATGCGATTCGAGGCTTGCGAGATTTGGCGCGAGCAAGCGGCCAGATCGGCCGGCGGGCAGACGGCCATGGCACTGTCGAGATTGCCGCAGGGAGAATCGCCCAATTCGCCCAACAGCTTTAAGGTGATATTGGCGCCCAGCGAAAAGCCGACCAGCGTCGTGGGCGACTGCGGCAAGTGCCGGGCGATCGACTCCAGCGCCGCGGCGGCATCCTCCGAGCGCCCGCTATGATACGGCAGCTTGGCCAGCCG
>JBGSYQ010000050.1:0-1630 GCA_041750795.1 Pirellulales bacterium
CTGGCCGGCGACGCCAACTACGCGGGCGAAACGTGGCGCATCGATCGCGATGCAGTTGGCGGAACGCTTGGCGGCACAGTAATGATCGCCATCGCCGCTGAGACCGACCGGCCGCACTATCGCCGCGTCACCGTCACTGCCGAGTTCCCCGACGAAGGGGCCGAACGAGCGCGGCGGACCCGCAGTATTGCCATCGAAACCGAACGACCACCTGCCAGTGAGGACGAATCGTCATGAACCGCACTACGCGCACAGGTTTTACGCTGGTCGAGTTGCTGGTCGTGATCGCCATCATCGGCGTGTTGGTGGCCATGGCGATTCCGGCCGTGCAATCGAGCCGCGAGATGGGGCGCCGCGCCATCTGCCAGGCGAACCTGGGACGGATCATGCTGGCGCTGCAGAGTTATGACGACGCGTTCGAATCGCTGCCCCCGGGCGTGGTGAACCCCGACGGTCCGATCCGCAACGAAGCCGTGGGACTGCACCA
Organism: Pirellulales bacterium; assembly: GCA_041750795.1. GTDB lineage: Bacteria > Planctomycetota > Planctomycetia > Pirellulales > PALSA-1355 > JTS-RE94. The sequence goes on from JBGSYQ010000050.1 coordinate 488, forward strand.
GGGTTGGCTGATTCAGATGTTGCCCTACTTGGACGAATCGGCCGCCTATCGACACATCGATTTTTCCAAGAGCGTGTACGATCCGGCGAATGCCGAGGTGCGCGCCTTATCGCCGCCGGTGTTTCTTTGCCCTTCGGAACGGAAGGACGACCGCGGCAAGAGCAACTATGCCGGCTGCCACCACGACGTGGAGGCGCCCATCGCCGCGGACAATTCCGGCGTCTTGTTTCTAAACAGCCACATCCACCGCAACGATCTGGTCGATGGTGCCGGCTACATCGTGTTTGCCAGCGAGAAGCGCATCGAGCTCGGTGACCTGGGTTGGATGTCGGGCACGCGCGCCACGCTGCGCAACACCGGCCTGGCGCCCAACGCGGTGTCGACCATTGACGCCGCCGAGGCCGACATTCCGCCGGCCGACGCGCCCACCGAAGCGCAACTGCTCTACGTCGGCGGCTTTGGCAGCGCGCATTCGGGCGGAGTCTACGTGGGCTTCGGCGACGCCAGCGTGCGCTTCGTCACCGATGCAATCGATCTGACGCTTTGGCATCGATTGGGCAATCGGGCCGACGGCAAGCTCACCGACGCCAGGTTCGATCCGGAATAACTTTGCACGAGATCCGTGGCGTCCTTTCCACGCGACGCGCGTTTGGAGAAGTCGACCAGAGCGCTTTTATGAAGAGCAACTCGTACTCACTGGCGACCGTTTTTCTCGTTGTGGCCATCGTGGGCATTTCGGCGGCCTGCCTGCGCGGGCTGTGGTTGCGCGAGACGGCCCCCCCATCGTCCGAAGCTTGGATTCCCGTGGTGGCGGGCGCTTTTGGTGGTGCCCTGTTTGCCTGGGTGCTGGGAATTTGGACGCGCACGGGCTCGGTCTTCAGCCGGCGCAACTTCGTCCGCGCGCAGTTGATGTGGATGTCCGGTGTAGTACTGGGAGCGGCGGCCGGCGCGCAAGCGACGGCGCAAGTGAACTGGTTCGCCCTGCTGCTCACGCCGCCGATCATCGTGATATGCGCGGCGATGGTGACCGCCAATCGCCGCCGACAACGTCACATAGCGCGGCGGCGCCCGGCCCGCTCGACCACGTCGGCAGCCGATCGCGCCGCCGTACACCCGCTCGATCGGCCCGATCCCGTGCCCCTT
>JBGSYQ010000051.1:0-9299 GCA_041750795.1 Pirellulales bacterium
ATGGCTAGTTGGTCGCGCAGTTTTTCGAACAGCTCGAACAATTGATCCAGCTCGGCCGGCATCCAACTGGGACGATTGAGCATGGCCGCCGCATGGTGCAGCAACTGCCGCAACTCGTGATGATCGTCCTTGATCTCTTGCAGGAACGCCGGGTTGATCGAGACGGTGCGTGTGACAATGGCCATAAAGGACTCCTCGAACAAGCGTGGACCGTTGCCCCAACTGCGACTCGTGGTGAGCCGCCGCTGATTCCGCGAAGCCGACGAACGCATTGCCACCCGCGCGACAGCACACCGCGCGAGCGGCTCAGAACTGCCTGCCTACCGGTAACTCAATCGATTGCTACGAAACGTAGATCAGACCTGCACGGGAAGTGTGAAGTTTCAATCTAACCCTTTCCGCGACCCAATGTCAACCGAGCAGATGGGTTGCGCCGGACTAGCACATTCGGGGCACGCCACGCGCCAACCGACGTGCATCCGGGTCATCAGGAAGTTATGATGGGTCGCGCCCAGAACATTGGTCGGCGCACGACCCTCGCATGCGCCGATCCGGCCGATGCAAAATAGGCAAACAAGGGGATCTCGCATGAGCACGAAGACTACTTATATCCGTCGCGATCCGGCCGATGCGGTACCGTGGCCCGAGACCTGCGGGGAGATCCGCTGCCTGGTCGAGGAAAAGGACGGAGCCGCCGGCGAAGTGCATCACGTCAAGATCGACAACGCCAAGCTCCACTACCACGCGCGGACCGACGAGTTCTACTACGTCATCGAGGGCCAAGGCACAATGATCCTCGACGACGAGACCATCGAGTTGCACCAGGGCGTCGTGGTCTACGTCCCCCGCGGCGTCAAGCACAAGGCCGTCGGCAACCTCACCGTGTTGACCGTGTGCATCCCCCGCGGCGTGCTGTCGGACGTACACGAACTGGAATAGCAGGCGGGAGGCGGGAGCGTGGCATAGCCAGCGCGACGAACATTGGCTTCGGCGGCAAGGCCTACCCTTCGCGCGCGAACCCTACCACGCAAATATCGTCGCTGGGCAGGCGGCCTCGCACGTGGCGGCGGACGTCGTCCAGCAGGGTCTGGCCGACGCGTTCGATGCCGGCCGGCGCGCGGATGATGGCCTCGCGGATGCGTTTGGCGCCGAACACGTCTCCCTTGGCGTTCATCGCTTCGCTGATGCCGTCGGTGTACATCACCACGGCGTCGCCCGGGTCAAGCGCCACTTCGATCTGCTCGTAGGTGTGGCTGGCGTCGCAACCCAGCGGCAGTCCCCCCTCGGCGCTGCCCAGTTCCTCGATCGTCGAGCCGCGGCGGCGAATGGGGGGCAGATGCCCGGCGTTGACGATCGTCATTTTGTGCCCGGCCGGGTCGAGCACGCACAGCGCGAACGTGACGAAGTGGTAGTTGAGCATTTCGGCGGAGAGATCCTGGTTCAACTGGTTGACCGCCTCGGCCGGCGTGGCCGACACGCTCAAACAGTAGCGCACCTCGGCGCAAAAGTGCGCCATCAGCAGGGCCGCCGACACGCCCTTGCCCGCCACGTCGCCGATGGTCAGCGCCAACCGCCCGTCGTTGAGCAGGATATAGCCGTAGTAGTCGCCTCCCACCTCATCGGCCGGGCGATAGTAATCATAAAACCGATATCCCGGCAGCTCGGGACGATGCTGGGGCAGAAACTGCATTTGCACCTGCTTGGCGGTGCCCAGCTTGCGCTGGTGCGAACCGGTTTCGGCCGAAGTCGGCACGGCGCCGGCCCGCTCCACCTGCTCGCCGGCGATCGTGGCCACCGTCACTAACACGTCGAGATCTTCCTGGCGAAATCGGCGCTTGGGGTCGGTCGTATCCAGGTACAAGATGCCCAGCGGCGTGCGCGAGGGGCCCATCAACGGCGCGCAAATCATCGACAGCGAACGCTGCTCGAAAATCGAGGCTTGGGCATCGCCCTGCTCGGACTGGCCCTCGTCCATCAGGATTGCTTCGGCCGTCGACATCACGTGCAGCGCGGTCTTGCGGCTGATCGGCCCGAAAGTGACGCTGTGGCCGGCTTCACTCTGCCGATGCTTGATCGCGCGCGGCACCAGGTGGCCGTCGGCCCCTTCGGCCAACAGCGTGTAGCCGCGGACCGCTTGCGGAAACATTTCGAACAGGCTGTCGAGAATCTTGGGCAGGATGCTGTCGACCTCGGATTCGCCTTCCAGGTCGACCGAAATCTTCAGTGCCGCGCGAAACCTCGCTTGCGAGCTGGGATCGGCCAGCGCCTGCGCAGTCCGCGGGTGCGACAGCATGGTCCGCGCGGCCGACTGGCTTTGTCCGGCCGGTTCTTCCGGCAGTGGCTCTTCGTCGGGGCCGCCCGCCGTACTGCCACCGGTGTCTGCCAGCGCCGCCTGCACCTCCACGGGCGAGGCGTCGTGAAAGACCGTCACCACTTCGTAAATGTGAATCCGGTCCTGATCCTTGATCAGCGTGCGACCTTCCAGGCGGCGGCCGTTCAGATAGGTGCCGTTGAGGCTGGCCAGGTCCTCGATGAAATAACCCTCGGCCGTGCGTACGAAGCGGGCGTGCTGGCGCGAAACGGTGTGCCGCCGCAGCACGATATCGCAAAACTGCTCGCGCCCGACGATCATCTGATCGCCCGACAGTTCGTAAAACTGCTTGCTGCCGTCCTCAAAGTTGACTTCCAGAGTCGGCATCGCGAACGCCCTGGGATGCTGGCAGTAGAGAGGCTGGCGACCGCGGGGGCCCAACACCGGCGCATCCTCCGGCAGACCCTGGCCGAGGTCACTCATCCCCAGTTTCCCATCCGACTCCAGGTGCGTCAATCGAGGGCCCTCCGGCGGCGCGGCGTGTGTGGTTCAGACCAGGGGTATACTCTGCCGCACGGTGACTGGTTTTTTTCGCGAATCGCGCGAACGTTCAAGGTGCAGTCGCGCACGGCCGCCTGACGTTGATTCGCGGGGGATTGCCGGCTTTCTTGCAGTAATGGGTAGGAGCGGCCCCGCACCCAAATGTTCGCCTGCGGTCGCTGTATCTTGGGTGCCAAGGTCGCACGAAGCGCGACGGCCGGACACAACCCCGTTTGACGGCAAGACGTTGGGGCGGATGAAAAATGCGCTTGCGCCGCCGCCTCAAGCGGCGGTTCGATGGCCCGCGCTACCCCAGATCGCGAATCGGCTGGCCGATCGACAGCCGCCGGTGCATTTGCTGAAACTCGTCCCAGTATTGCCGGGTAGAGTCAATGCCCAAGTGCTCGAGGATCGTGGCCGACAAATCGGCCGGCGACACCGGGCGATCTTTCACGAACGCGCCGATCGCGTTGGTGGCGCCATAAGCCTGGCCGCCGCGCACGCCGCCGCCCGCCAGCAGCACAGTGAAAGCATGCGGCCAGTGATCGCGGCCGCTCTTCTCCGTCATCGCGTTCTGCGTGAACTGGCCGATCTTCGGCGTGCGACCGAACTCACCGGTGGCCACCACCAGCGTCGTTTCCAACAGTCCGCGCGACGCCAAGTCCTCGATGAACGCCGAAAAGGCCTCGTCGAACATCGGCGTCAGCCGATTCTTGAGTGACGCGAAGTTGTGATTGTGCGTGTCCCAGAAGGGCGACACCGTGTCGTTCCGCGTGTCGTCGTCCCAATTCACCGTGACCAACGACACGCCGGCTTCGACCAGCCGCCGCGCCAACAGAAGGCTCTGGCCGAACTTGCTTGCGCCGTACCGCTGTCGCACTGTGGCCGGCTCCTGGTCGATCTCAAAGGCCGCATTGGCCCGCACGTCGCCCAGCATCTCGAAGGCCAGCTCCGCGTGATGCGCAAACAGGTCGACCGTCGGCGCTCCGGCCAACGTCGCTGGCAGCGCCGCCTGAAGCTGGTCCAACAGTTCGCGCCGCTGGCGCACGCGCTCGGCCGGCATGTCGTTGGCAAGTTGAATGCCTTGCACTTCGAACTTTGCGTCGCTGGGATCGCCCTGTACCAGGAACGGATTCTTCAGCTCGCCCATCCGCCCGCCCGTCTGGCCGGCGATGCGCTTGTCCTGCCCGGCAAACTGGATGTACCACGGCAGCACCACCGAAGGCGGCAAGGCGCCCTGCCGCTGGCCAAACTGAGTCGTCATCGCTGCCAGCGACGGCCAGTCCTCGGGCTTGGCCTGATCCGTCACCGGCGGACCAAAGTAGGGCCGGCCGGTATACATCTCGCTGCACGCCGGACCATGCACCGGCATGCGGTGCTCCATCGACCTCAGCAGGCACAGCTTGTCCATCTGCTGGGCCAGCCGAGGCAGGTGCTCGCACACCTGGATGCCCGGCACGCACGTTGCGATCGGCTTGAATTCACCCCGAATCTCGGCTGGCGCTGCCGGCTTCATGTCCCACAAGTCGATGTGGCTGGGCCCGCCAAACAAGAATACGAAGATGCAGGAATTGACCTGCCGGGTCGGAGCAGGATTCTCGCTGGCGACCGCGGCACGCAGCCGGGCCAGCTCCATGCTCGACAGGCCCAACAAACTCAGGCCCCCGACTCGCAGCAGCTCGCGCCGCGAGAGTCCACGTGCCGTCGAACCATCCGTGCGATTAAAGATCGAGAACATCGCTGGCTCTCCCCAGCAGCCGCCAGCGCCGGCCCTCCGGTTGTCGCTGGCGCATCCGCCGGCTGAAGGACGTTTCCCACAAAAACGCTTGACTTTCCCCGCTGATTTAAGGGGCGGTGCTAGCGTGACGCGTCGTGTCTCGTCCGGCAACTAACCTTGCGGAAACTTGGGCGAACGCTATTCTTGTACCGCCACCTGTGCCCCCGAGCAAGCAGTTCAACCAGATATGAATATCGTCTTCGGCTTCCTTGCCCTGTCCGCCGTCCTGCTGGTGGTCGACCTTCTGACCGCGCCCAAGCACACCGAAACGGCGCCTGCCAAGCTGAAAGAAGGCCGCCGCGCGGCCTGATTTGCCTCGAGACGACCGCTCCTTCGAGGTCTTCCCGCACGCACGCGTTTCTGACGCTGGAATTCCTGGCGGCGCGCGATTCTTTTTGGCATTCCCCAGCGGCGACGGTTACAATCGAGCCGCCGTCCTCGTGCGCCGTTGGCGCCGTGCGACGGCCTCTGCAGTGGCCGCATCCTTCTGGTGTCTTGGGGAACCCGTGTCATGATCCGTCGCAACGTTTTGCATCCCTCGTGGGCGGTTTTGATCCTATTGGCGGCCAGCGCTTCGCTGATCCGCGCTGAGGAATCGATCACGATCTATCGCGACGAGTTCGGCACGCCGCACGTCTATGCCGATTCGGCCGAAGGCGCCTGCTATGGCCACGGCTACGCGCAAGCGGCCGACCGGCTGGAAGAGCTGCTCAAGCAGTATCGCCGCGCCTGCGGCACTATGGCCGAAGCCTTCGGCGCGGAATTCTTGCACGACGACTATCGCCAGCGCGTCTGGCAGCACGCCGCCATCAGCAAAGCCAAGTATGGCGAGTTGGCGCCCAAGTCGCGCGCCTTGATCGAAGCCTATCAGGCCGGCGTGAAGCGCTATATGAAAGAACATCCCTCGGAAGTGCCCGCTTGGGCCGGCGAGATCGAGCCGTGGATGTGCGTGGCGCTGTCGCGCTATGTGTTGTGGGGCTGGCCCGAAGGCGAAGCGAGCGCGGACCTGCGCCGCGTCGGCATCAAGCCCGACCCGGTCGAGTACCACGGCTCGAACGAATGGCTGGTCGCGGCAGATCGCACAGCCTATGGCGTGCCGATCGCGCTGGTCGATCCGCACCTGAGTTGGTACGGCGCTTTTCGGTTTTACGAATCGCGGCTCTACGGCGGCGAGTTGGCATACTCGGGCGTCGCCATCCTCGGCAATCCGCTGCCAGCTCTGGGGCACAACCGCTATTGCTCGGTCGCCATGACCACCGGCGGCCCGGACACGTCCGACGTGTACGAGGAAGAAGTCAATCCCGAGAATCCGCGGCAATACAAGGTCGACGGCAAGTGGCTCGACATGGAAGTCCGCACGGAGAACATCCGCGTCAAGGACGGCGACGCCGTGCAGGAGAAAAAGGTCGAAATCGAGTACACTCGGCACGGCCCGGTGGTCGCACGCAAGGACGGCAAAGCATACGCCTTTGCCATTCCCTATTTCGACCAGGTGAAGCTGGCCGACCAGACCTGGGAGATGGCCATCGCCAGAAATCTCGACGAAATGAAAAAAGCCCTGTCGATGCAACAGCTCATGATGCAAAACATCATGGTCGGCACGGTCGACGGCGACATCTACTACGTGCGCGTCGGCCGCGTGCCGGTGCGGCCCAATGACATCGACCCCATGCGGCCCATCCCCGGCAACACTACCAGGAACGACTGGCAAGGCATCCACCCGTTCGAAGACCTGGTGCAGATCTCCAATCCGCCGCAAGGCTACATGCAGAATTGCAACGTCAGCCCGCAGTTCCTAATGAAAGACTGTCCGCTGGTCCCCTCCGACGACGCGCCGTATTTGTTCAACGGCTTCAAGGGCTTCGACAAGCTGGACCAGGCGGCCGATAACCCGCTGCACCAGCGCGCCGCGATGTGCATCGACTTGTTGCACAACGCGACCGACATGACCGTCGAAGACGCCATCGAAATCGCGCTCAGCCCGGCCGTATTCGGCGCCGACCTGTGGCAAGAGCGTCTGCGCCAGGCCTGGTCGAGCGCCAGCGCCGACGTCAAGACCGACCCGCAACTCACCGCGCTTTACGAGCTGATCGTGCACTGGAATCGTCGCTGCGAGGCCGCAGCCACCGGCGCTATCGCTTATAAGTATTGGAAAGATGCGATGGGCAAGGAAATCGAAGACGCCGACAAGGCGGGCTTGCCGCCGCCGGCCGAGCTCACCAACGACGCGCTGTTGGCCACGCTGCGGCAAGCCAACGAAAAACTCATCGCGGATTTCGACCGCATCGACGTCCCCTTTGGTGAGGTGTACCGCGCCGGACGCCGCGGTGGAAAACAAACCTGGCCGGTCAGCGGCGGCTCGGTCGCCCACCTGAATACGCCCCGCGCCATCAGCTTCGATGCCATCGACGGCACAAAGCAATTCCTCGGTCGCGGCGGACAAACCTCCACGCAGATCGTGCTGCTCACCAAGCCGCCCAAGTCCTGGACGATGCTGCCGCTGGGCGAGAGCGACCACCCGGACAGCCCGCACTTCGACGATCAGGCCCGGCGGCTGTTCAGCAAGGGCACGCTCAAGCCCGCGTACTTCCTCGACAAGAGCGAACTGGTCAAGCACACGGAGTCGAAAACCGTGCTCAACTGGAGCGGCAACTAGAACCCGTCCCGTCGACTCGACAAAAAACGCCAGGTCCCAGTCCAAGGTCCCCAAGCCCAGGCCCCCAAACTTTGCCAAGGAGTCTCGCGTGATGAATCCCCGTTGCCATGCCGCGCTGTTGCTGCCCGTTCTGCTGCTGCTTGCCATACCGACATTGGCCGCCGACCCGCCGTATCAGCAGACCGAAAACGTCGTTTACGCCGAGGTACACGGCATCGGCCTGGTGCTCGACGTGTTCGCGCCGACCGGCCCGGCCAACGGCCTCGGCCTGATCGACGTGGCCAGCGGATCGTTCTACTCCGATCGTGGCAAGATCGAGGATCACCGGCGCGCCAAGGTCTACGACATTTTTTGCGGCAAGGGTTACACCGTGTTCGCCGTGCGGCCCGGCTCGCAAACCAAGTTCACGCTGGCCGAGATGGCCGACCACATGAAGCAGGGCGTTGCCTGGGTGAAAAAGCACGCCGATGAGTATCACATCGATCCGCAGCGCCTGGGTCTGATGGGCGCTTCAGCCGGTGGACACCTGGCCTCGCTGCACGCGGTCACTGCCGACGACAAAACGGCCGTGAAGGCTTGCGGAGTGTTCTTCCCGCCGACCGACTTTCTCGACTTCAGCGCTCCGAAGATCGACGCCAATACCGACCTGGGCGCCGTCAGCGACCGCGTCAAGAAATTCGCCTATCCGCATGGCGGCGATCCGGCCAGCACTTCGGAACTGATCGAAAAGCTCACGGCCATCAGCCCGGCGCTCTTGGTGGCGGAGGGCGCGCCGCCGTTTTTGATCATTCACGGCGACGCCGACCCGATCGTCCCCTTGGCGCAGTCCGAAAAGCTGCTGGCCGCCTTGAAGGAAAAGAACGTGCCGGCCGAGTTGATCGTCAAGGCCGGCGGCGGTCATCCCTGGCTGACCATCCACGAGGAAGTGCAAGTCATGGCCGACTGGTTCGACAAGCAACTAGCCGACCAATAGCCGTTGGTGGCCGACAGCGATACCATGACGTGCCACGAGTAGCGCCAGCCATCCCTGCAGCCCACGTGTCGTCGTAATGTGCCACGGGTGGCGCCGCCACCCGTGCAGGCGAAGCAGATGATGTGCAGCCACGGCGGCCTGACGCGCTGTTGTTTATTGTCCGATCCGCGAACCGCTCCCACCTCCAACGAAAATTCGTATGTCGCTGGTCCGCCCGACGTCCAATCGCATTGCCTCGCTCGACCAGTTTCGCGGCTATACCGTGGCCGGCATGTTCCTGGTGAACTTTCTGGGTGCTTACGCCGCCACGCCGCTGCTGCTGAAGCACCACAACAATTTCTGCAGCTATGCCGACACGATCATGCCGCAGTTCCTCTTCGCGGTCGGCTTCGCCTTTCGATTGACGTTCGGCCGGCGAGCCCAAACCCAGGGCATGGCCGCGGCTTACGGCCACGTGGTGAAGCGGCTGCTCGGCTTGGCGCTGATCGCGATGGTCGTCTACCAGGCGCCCACGGTCGCGCGCACCTGGAGCCAGTTCACCGAGCACGGTGCCTGGGAGGCCTTTCGCACGGCCATCGGCGGATCGGTGCGGACGTGGTTTCAAACGCTGATGCACATCGCCGTCACGTCCCTGTGGATCCTGCCGGTGATTCGCGCAAGCGCTGTAGTGCGGATCGCTTACATGGTCGCTTCGGCGCTGGCGCACGTGGCGCTGTCGCATTGGTTCTATTACGACTGGGTGCAGACCGGCGGCATCGACGGCGGCGTGCTGGGCTTTCTCACCTGGACGATTCCCACCATCCTCGGCACGCTGGCCTGCGACGCGGTGACCCATGCTGACGGACGCCCGCGGCTGGCCAAGATGTTCGTCTGGTCGGCCATCATCATGGCAGGCGGCTGGCTGCTCTCGTGCGGCACGACGTTGTACAACGTCAGCGAGGCCGACTTCGACGCCGTCGCGTTGCAGCTCGAGCAATCCGTGGGCAAGCGGCGCTGGGCCGACGATCCGGTGATTCCCACGCCCGAGCGCCGCGCGGCGCAC
>JBGSYQ010000052.1:0-2441 GCA_041750795.1 Pirellulales bacterium
GGCGCCTGTGCGTGCTGGCGGCCGCGGTGCTGTGGAGCTCCAGCGGGTTGTTCGCCAAGGCGCCGATCTTCGACGACTGGCCGCTGGAGTATCGCGGCGTGCTGCTGGCGTTTTGGCGCGCCACGTTTGCGGGCTTGCTGCTGATTCCGGCCGTGCGCCGGCCGAAGTGGGATCTCAAGCTGATTCCGCTGTGCGTGGCGTTCACGGCCATGAACGTCACGTATCTGTCGGCCATGACCGAGACGACGGCTGCCAACGCCATCTGGCTGCAGAGCACGGCGCCGTGGTGGGTGTTTCTGGTGGGCGTGCTGGTGCTGCGCGAGCCGTTTGCGCGCAGCGAGCGCTTTCCGCTGCTGATCGGCGGCGTAGGCCTGGCCATCATCCTCTGGTTCCAGACGCAAGGGGCCGATCGCAACGGCGTGCTGCTGGGACTGGTGTCGGGCTTTTCCTATGCGGGCGTGGTCATGTCGTTGCGAGCGCTGCGGCAGCACGACGCCGTGTGGCTGGTGGTGGTGTGCCACCTGGCGGCCGCCGCGGCGCTGTCGCCCTACGTGGGATACGTGGGCGTATGGCCCGACAGTTGGCAATTGCTGGTGCTGGCCTGCTTCGGCTTGTTTCAGATGGCGCTGCCGTACGTACTGTTCGCCCGCGGGCTGCGCGCCATCACGTCGCAAGAAGCAACCGGCATCGGCCTGCTCGAGCCGATCCTCTTGCCCCTGTGGGTCTTTCTCGTGTGGGGCGAAGAGCCAGCCGTCTCAACCCTCGTTGGCGGCGCGCTGATTCTGGCAGGGCTGGCAATGCGCTACCTGGTGCCGCTGTGGATCGGCCGCCACCGGATGTCGTGAACCGCCGGCAGGAAGACGAACCGCCGAGGTCGCAGAGGGGCGCAGAGGGATGAATCTGCTTGCGAGGAGGGTTTGACCACGACAACACGACGGACACAACGAGCCAGCGATTCAGACCACCAATAACTCGCAGGGCACGAAGAAACGGAAACAGACTAAGAATCCCAAATCGGAAATCCGGTACTTTCTTAATGGTGAGTTGGTCGGCGAGTGACCAAAAGACCAGCGATTCCTAGTCCAATCCAGATCGGCGCGGCACAGAACAGAACCCCGGCTTTGCTCGACTGACCGGAATAGTCATAGAGCAGCGCGCATGGAAAGTGCACAAAGCCGCCAACGATCCAAAGCAGAAACAGTGGGCGTAGCGCATGTAGCCAGCGGCGCTTAGGGGCGGGGGTCATGGGGATTTACCAATGCGACGGTCAATGTCCGCTTTCTTTTTGTAGAGTGCGTCAAAGTCGGACATCGTGGTCCCTTGCCTGGCAGCCAATTTTTCTGCGAATGCGTTCAGCTTCACCTCCTCGGGACTGGGCTCCTGAAGTAACTTTTCAATTGAACCCCAACTTTGGCGAATCTGCTCGATGAGCCTCTCGGCTTCCGCTATTTCTGCTTCGGGAATGCCTTTCGCGCGCGCTTCGCATACGCTGTCCTCCATTTCGCGCATTCTGTCCTCCATGTTGCGAAGGGCATCTTGAAGATCGTCGGGGAGTTCGCTCATTCCGGCATTGTAGCAGGGGGTGGGCTGACGCGCCTGACCAACGCCACCGCAAGACGTGGTATAATCACGAAGCCGCGTTGGCGATGACCTTCATTGCCTACAACTTCGTGACGGTCCACAGCACACTCAAGACCACGCCCGCCGTTGCCCACGGGCTGACGGACCACGTATGGACGATGGAAGAACTACTGACGGAACTGACGGCTCACGCGTCAAGCGCCGCTGGCCCGTGAGGGCTTGGGCGATGGTGAATCGCCCCCTAACGTCTGAGGAGTTTGACAAACGCGCGGACGCAGTTTTGAGCCCACCACTGTTCGTCATGCGGGTCATCGCCTTTGTCCTATTCCATATCGTTATGTGGCTAGTTCTACCAATGTGGAAGTTCAATCTGCTTTTGTTGATCGACCTAATCGTGTTGTACCTCGTGGTGTCCAATCGACCAACACACAGTTAAGACAGTACCGGAAATCCAAAATCCAAAATCACTACGGCCGCACCACCATATTCCCGCTGATGCGCTTCACCAGGTGGCGCATTTCCAGCACGCTGATGGTGGACAGCACTTTGGGCGTGGGCAGGCCGCTGGCGGCCACCACGGCGTCGATCGTCGTGGGGTCGGCGCCGATCGTCGCCAGCACTTGTTGCTCGATCTCGTTGAGCAGCAACTCGGCCGGATGATGCACGGCCTGGCCGTCGGACGACGTGGTGGGCGCCACCAGCGGGCCCAGTTCTTCCAGCACGTCGTCGGCCGTTTCCACCAGCTTCGCGCCGTCGCGAATCAGGCGATGGCTGCCGTGCGCCATGCGATTGTCGACGCGGCCGGGCACGGCAAACACGTCGCGCCCTTGCTCCATCGCGTGCCGCGCGGTGATCAGCGC
>JBGSYQ010000053.1:0-42822 GCA_041750795.1 Pirellulales bacterium
TCGGCGACCTGGCGTGCATCCTCGCCGGCGTTCGACTGACCGTCGCTCAGCACCAGCACGCCGGCCAGTGGCTGCCCGCGACGTTCGGCCAGCGCCGCGGAAAGCGCCGCGCCGATGGCCGTCGACGTCCCCGAGGCCTCGAAAAAATCCAGATCTTCGCGCGCCACTGAGACGGGCTGCTGCGCGAAACCATAGATCGTGATTTCCCGGTCGCGACCCAGTGGCTCAAGCACGTTCCGAAGCGCGCGTCGCGCCAATTCCAGTCGCGGCCGAACGCGCAGGGCAGCGGCATTTTCCAGCTTTAGCGTCGCAGCCAGTTGACCGATCGACTCGTCCTCGCGGTAAGGATCGTGCAGGCCCATGCTCTGCGACGTGTCGACCAGGACCAGCAGGTGCGAGGGAATGGCTTCGCGTTTGGTGATAACCAGGACCATTTCGAACAGCATGAAGATCGCCAAGGTGAGCACGAGCAAGCGGGTTGTGACCAGCGCCACGCGCATCGCCGGGCGAACCGCTCCGGTCTCGGTGCGATAGAGGTAGGCCACGCCCGCGATCATAGCAATGGCCAGTAGCGCGCAGGCAACCGCCCAGAGTCCTTCGGGCAGCGATTGAAATTGAACGCGATACGAGCCGTCTCCGGCCGCCCAATCGGGGACCTGCTTCAAACCCAGCAGCCATTGCAGTGCATCAGGCATCGATCCACTCGATCACGACATACAAAAATTCGCAAACAGCACTAACGTTGGCGGCCGCACCACCGCGCAAAGCACGCCTCGAAAACCAGCAATCCCAGGAAGCAAGTCGCCAACGTGCGCCAGATTTCGTGGCCCTGCAGGTTCAATCCCTCGCTCGCCACGGTGCCAATCGAGATCACTTCCGGCTCGAGCGATCCCCACTGCGACTTGAATTCATCAAGGTCGAGCCGCGCAAGCTCGCTCTCCCGCCGATCGGGATTGACGGCAAATGGCTCGTGCATGTCGCCGGCGACCGAGTCGCGCCAACGCATCGTGTACAGGCCCGCCCGCCACGTCTCGTCGTACGTCAGCGCGCGTGCCACGCCGCCATCGCGTGCGTCACTGTGGTTGCCGGCCGCGGATCCGCCGGCCCCTTCGGCAATGACCAGCGGCTGGGCCTGTTCTACTTCGGGCAGTTCGATCGCCTGTAAGGTAACGTCGCGCCGTGCGGGCAAGTCGACCGTCAGCGTCTGGCCGGCCGTGAATTGGCGCAGGCTGGCCGTGCTGCGTGCGATTGCACGGGCGGATTCGCGCATGGCCAATACGTAGCTCGCCTCGGTCGGCCAATCGCTCCAACTGCGATCGGCCGCAACCGTCCAGAGCAAGACCTGACCGCGGCCGTACGCTTTTTGCACCACCGCCGGCGCCGACGAGGCATTGTTCCACCGCGCGAGCACGTGAACGCCCTCGGCCTCGCCCTCGGGCAGCTTCACCTCGTAGGTTTGGCGCACCTTGATGCGGTTCAGGGCGGCCGGTGACAACTGGCCGACGGCCTCCAGCGGCGACTCGTCGCGGTCTTCGACCAGCAGCCCATTGAATTCGGTATCGGCGATTCCAAGCAGCGAAGCGCCCATCAGCCCCGTGCCCCCCTTGTAGAGAAGCTGGTTGTAGTTGTCCGGATCGATCTGGTCTCCGACGAAGATCACCAGACCCGTGCCATCGGCGACCCATCGTTCGATCGTTTCGGCTTGATCGACGGTCGTTTGCGGGACGTTGGCCAGCACGAGCAAGTCCGGGCGCGGGCGGGGATTCGAAGCCCACTCGGCATCGCTGAGCACCTCGACGCGAAACGGCTCGGCCGTGCTGCCGGCCAACGTCAACGCCAGCGCCAGAAAGTCGGTTTCTCCGCCCAAGGGTTCGGTGGAGGGTTCTCCGTCGACAAGCAGCATGTCAACCGTCTGCTGCACTTGCACGATCGCCCAGCGGCGGTTATCTCCGGCCAGCGGATCGTCCGGCAACTGGAACTCGACGTGATGCGTGCCGGGATCGTCGAGCGTTACAACGAGCGGCACACGGATCGTTGCGCCCGGCGCGATGCCCGGTACACGCACGAGCGTCGGTTGTCCGTCAACGGTGAAATTGGCCTCTAATTCGCCGAGCTCTCCCTGCGATGCGTTGCTCACCTCGGCTTCGAATCGCGTGGGCGTGCCGGCCAGTGCCAGACGATCCACTTGGCGCAGGTTCAAGAGCGCCACGTTCGACGTCTCGGGGTTGCCCACATCGATCACGCGCAGTCGCGCTTGCCGGCTTGCCCAGCGGTCCCCCACCTCGGCCAAGGGCACGTCCCAGCCGACGGCTCGCAGATCGGTAATCAACGTCACCTCGTGCAACGGATACGACCCTCCGGCGATCAGCGCGTCGATCGACGGCAGAATCGACTGCCACGCGTCGGCGGCTTCGCAGGGGACCTGCTTGCGGACCAACTGGAGGATCGCGTCCGTGTCTTCGAGCTCGACTTCGCGCAGCAGCGGCCTGTCCGGTCGCGAGGCGAGTACGAGCGTGAAGCGGTCTTTTGTGCCGTAGGTGCCCAGCAGATCGACGAGCGCCTCCTGCCCCCGCGCAAACGCGGACTTGCCCTGATCGGAATAGCCCATGCTGAGCGAATCGTCCAATAGCACGATGCGATTGGTGCGCACGTCGCCGCCCCACAAATGAGCCAGTCCGGCGGCGTGCATCACGGGGCGTGCCACGATGGAAAACAACAGCACCACGAGGCACGTCCGCACCAGCAACAGCAGCAATTGCTCGATGCGGATGCGGCGGCGATTGCGCTGGATCGAGAGCTTCAGGTAGCGCATCGGCGCCCACTCGACGCGGCGATACTGCCGGCGGTAGAGCAGGTGGATCAACAGCGGGATGCCGGCCAGCGCCAGCCCCCAGAGCAGCGGTTGATTCAGAAACGTCAGCGTGTTCATCGATCCTCTGCCGCCTGAAAATGCTCAGCGCCTGCGCAGGATGTGTTTGAGCCGCTCGCGGGCGTGCAAGTAATGGCTCAGAGCGTCGGCTAGCGGTTGGTCGGTGCGTAACAACAGGTAGTCGATGCCGCGGTCGCCGCAGCCGCTGCTGACGCCATCGACGAACTGTCGCATCGCATCCCGATACGCGGTCCGAAACGCCCACGGTTCGGCCAGTAATTCCTCGCTCCCTTCGATATCGCGAAACATGATCAGGTCGTTGAATGGCAATTCCAACTCGTCGGGGTCGAGCACGTGCAGCACCAGCACCTCATGACCCCGGTGTTGCAGCCGTTGCAGACCGTCGTAAAAGGTGTCCAAGTCCGTCAGCAGATCGGAAATGATGATGGTCATCCCGCGTTTTCTGATCTGCTCGCCGAGAGTTTGCAGCACGGCGCCCAAGTCGGTCGGCCGGTCGGGCCGGGCATTTTCCAACAGGCCGATCATGCGAGCCAGTTGGGCCTGCGTGGCCGCCGGCGGCAAGACTTCACTGGTGTGCCGATCGAACAGCGCCAACCCGACGGGATCCTGCTGTTCGACCAGCAGCGTGGCCAGCGACGCGGCCGCAACCGCCGCGTACTGGAATTTGTCGAGCCCTTGAGATCCGTAGCGCATCGAGGCGCTGCAGTCGAGTACGAGCATCGCCCGCAGATTGCTCTCTTCTTCGTACTGCTTGACGTAGAACCGGTCGGTGCGGCCGAGCACGCGCCAGTCGAGCCGGCGCAGATCGTCGCCGGGCGAATACTCGCGATATTCGGCGAACTCCACGTTGAAGCCGTGGAACGGGCTGCGGTGCAAGCCGGAGATCGTGCCTTCGACGACTTGTCGAGCGCGCAAGCTCAGCCCGGCGATGCGCGCCAGCACTTCAGGATCGGAATACTTGGGCGATGTAGCCATTGACCTGGTCGGCTCCGGGACGTGCGGAAATATCGCGCAGCAGGGCGGTGATGATCGTATCGGGCGTCTCGCCTTCGGCCTGGGCGGCATAGGTCGTCACCAGCCGGTGCCGCAACACGGGATGTGCCACGGCGCGGATGTCCTCGATCGTCACCGACGTGCGCCCGTTGAGCGCCGCCCGCGCTTTGGCGGCCAGCACCAGGCCCTGGCCCGCGCGCGGACCCGCTCCCCAGGCCACCCACTTGTCGACGTACGCAGGCTTGTCGGGCTCGGTGGTCCGCGTGGCCCGCACCAGAGCCATGGCATAATCGAGGCAGTGGTCCGAGATCGGCACGCTGCGTACCAGGGCCTGCAAGGCGGGGATTTCGTCGCCCGAGAGCACCTTGGTCAGCTCCTTGTGTTCGGTGCCGGTCGTGACGCGATAGATCTGCCGCTCCTCGTCGCGCGTCGGATAACCGACGAACACTTTGAACAAGAAGCGATCCAACTGCGCCTCTGGGAGCGGATACGTCCCTTCCTGCTCGATCGGATTCTGCGTCGCCAACACGAAAAACGGCTCGGCCAAGGGGTGACGGTGGCCGCCGGCCGAGACTTGTCGTTCCTGCATGGCCTCCAACAGCGCGGCCTGTGTCTTGGGCGGCGTGCGGTTGATTTCGTCGGCCAGTAGCACGTTGGTGAACACCGGGCCCGGCACGAAGCGCAATTGCCGCGCGCCGCTGGCGCGGTCTTCCTGCAAGACTTCGGTGCCGGTAATGTCGCTGGGCATCAAGTCCGGCGTGAACTGGATGCGCGTAAAACCAAGCTCCAGGCATTCGGCCAGCGTGCTGACCATCAGCGTCTTGGCCAGCCCCGGCACGCCCTCCAGGATGCAGTGCCCGCGTGCAAAAATGCTGATCATCAACTGCTCGATCACCTCGTCCTGCCCCACGACGATGTGCGCGATTTGTTCGCGGAGCTTCTGATGGGCCTCGTTCAACTTGCTCAAGCGGGACAGATCGGCGTCTTCGGCGGTGGTCACGTGATTCCCTCGTGGTGGTTCGAACTAGCGTTGAAAGACGGGCAAATACTTGTACGGTAGCTGCAAGATGATCAGCGCGATCGACGTGCCGTAGGCCTTGCCGACGCTGTCTCCGCTCCACGATCCCTCGCTCTTGTCCTGCATATTGATCAGTTGATCGCGAGTCGCCGGAAAATACGCATCCCAGTACTCGTCGCCGGCCATATAGAAGGCCTGGGACGCGTAAAGCTGGCAGTAGTATGCGTGCCCGCTGGACTTCGCCCAGGTTGTGGAATCCTTGAAATTCGCCCACACGTAGTCCAGGCAGCGATTGGCCACCGGCGCGTCGTACTGGCCGGCGTTGTACAGCGTGGCCACGGCCGCGGCCGAGATCGGCAGCCGCGGTCCGGATTGGCTGCGCAGCGAATAGCAGATCCCGCCCTCGGGCGTACTGCACATGTCGATGTAGTTGACCGCTTCGGAAATGGTGCCGCGGGGCACGTGCAGTCCGGCATTGTGCGCCGCGCGGAGCGCCTGTACTTGCGTGACGGTTACCGATCCCTCGTCGCCGCCGCCGGGAAAGTACGTCCAGCCGCCGTCGCCGCTCTGTCCCTCGGCCGTCAGCTTGATCGCCTTCTCGATCACCACTTTGATCTTGTCGCGCCGCGCCGGCTTGGTTTCGGTGCCATAGGCACAGGACAAGAACAGCAGCGCAAACCCGTGGCCGTGCATCGGCCGCCCGTTGTCCTGGCCTGGACCGGTGATCAGTCCCGACGACGTGGAGCAACCGAGCAAGTAATCGACCGCTTTCTCGACTTGCGGCGCATAGCGGCCGCGCGTCGTGGTATTGCCATTGGCCATGATGGCCATGCCGCACAGCCCGGTCATGGCGACCGGATAGGCCTGCCCGCCGGCGTCGTTCCCCCAGCTTCCGTCGGTCATTTGCGATCGGGCCAGGTAATCCAAGCCCGCGCCGACGGCCTTTAGTGCCGCGGGGGTCAGGTGTTTCGGCATGACCTGTTCGGCAGCCGCCAGCGGCGTTGCCGTCGCGCACGCCAGGCAGCAGACGAGCGCCATCGATCCGACGCGGCCGATCGTCGTGGTCGTTGTTCCAGCGCAGAGCATGGCGTGATCTCTTCGGGAATTACTTCTGCGCCGTCGCGGGTCCAGGCGCGACGATGCCGAAGCGAACGATCAACTTGACCTGGACCGGTATCTCGGCCAGCGACGACGACACGATCCGCGGCCCCTGGTTCTCGAGGGACGATGGCTGTGAGTTCTGCTGATAGATGTACGCGTTGACAACGGTCGTGGTGGGCGCGTCGCCGCCGACGGCCAGTTCCTGGATCGACACCACCGGCCCCAGCGTCGTCTGGTGCAGCTTGGCGAGCCGGATCGCCCGAGCATGTGCATCGGCCGCGGCTGCTTCGTAGGCCTTCTCGCGCAGCTCGACCAGATCATCCAGCACGAACCGGACGGGTGCCGCGTTTTCCGGCTGCCGGCCGTATCGCAAGGCCATCATGACCTCGGCCGCCGTGGGGCCGACGTTCACGCCGGCATCCTGCGCCACGTCCAACAGCCGGCCGATCGTCTTGATCAGCTCTTCGGGTTCGCTTTCGCGAACGTTCTTAAGGGTCAATCGAACCGTGCTCGAAACGTTGACCTCCGGCTTGCCCGCGCTTTGCACGATCCCATTGATCATGCGCTGCTGCTGATCGCTGGAATTGCCGATCGAGATTGCAACCGCCCGTTCGGTGATGCTCAGATTCTCGATATTGAGCTTGGCCAGGACGTCGAGCACGCGTTTCTTCGCATCGCGATACTTCACCAGCGCGTCACCGGTCAGCTCCGCCTTGCCCGTGACCTGCAAGTCGACCTCGACCAGGTTGGGCCGCGCCGCAGCGCTGCCGGTGCCCGAAACCGTAATGCCCTCGCCCGGGACGAGGCCGGAAGCCACCTGCGCCGAAGCGGTAGCGGCAGCAGCCAACAACCAGATGGTCGCCAGAATCAAGCGTCGCTGGCCAGTGGATCGAATCTTCATCGGACGGGTCCCCACTCAGAGCAGTGAATGCGGCCGCACGCTGGCGGCGGTGGATCAGGGTTTTGCGGACAGTTCCTCGCCGTTGGTATCGTGATTGCCTGCCTGGCCGTCCAAGGGATAGGCCGTCACGGCGACGTTCGAGACGGTGACCAGCGCCGTAGGGGTGACGAACAGCGAGCCGCCTAGCGCGTCGAGATCGGCGCCGCGAAACAGTCGCACGACCTGTCCGGTTCGCTTGTCCACCTGGTACACGCCGCGCGACGTGAATTGATAGATCCGTGTTTTGGTCAGTACGGGAACGCTCCAACCCGCGGAGATCGGCAACTGCGTCGACCAAACCAGTTCCTGTGTTTGCAGGTCGTAGGCGGCCAACTCCTCTCCGCCGGTGTACAGGAATTCGTCGTCGGCTCCGACCAGGACCGCGGTGACGTCAATCGGCCGCCGCCAGCCCGGCGTCGGTCCGCCCAGGTCGAGGGCGATCATGCGCGGCGAGCGCATTCCCTTGGCAAACAGCAGTCCCCCGGCCACGAGCGGCCCGCTGACGCCGAACCGTGGCGGTTGATACATCGACGAAGGGTAGCCGGATTGCGGTGGCGGCGACTCGTACAGAAAGCCCCACTCGATCGCGGCAGTTTCCGGCCGCAGCGCGACCAGCGCTCCGGCGTGCGTGTCGACGTACAGTCGATCGCGGTGTACGGCAAACGTCGGCTCCGACACCCGGTCGAAGTACACTTGATTCGGATCCACCGCGTGCGTCCCCAGCGTGACGCTCCTCTTGAGTTTGAAGCTGCGCGCGTCGATCTCGAGCACGGACAGCTCGGCAGACTTGTTGCTGCGGCAGGCGCCAACGTAAACGACGTCACCGCCGGTTTGCGGCGGAGCCTTCGTGCGCGGCGCGCGCGGCGTGTAGGTCCAACGCAGCACGTCTTGCACCGCGGTCAACAGGCCGGACGACCCGGTAAAGCCAATGTGCGCCTGCGGCCCGCCCACGTGATTTGCGATGTCCACCGGATAGCTCGCGGTGTGGCTGGCTTTACTCTCGTTGTCGGTAATCTTGACCTGCAGATTCTCTCCGTCATACGTCATGCGCACCCTGAAAACGTGGCCGCTCTTCAGGTCGATCTGCGAGCCTTTGAAGCTGATCGCGCTGTCGGCGGTGGGACGGACGCCGTCCAGGCACAATCCGGTTGAATTTGCGTCCGGGCCGTAGATGTCGAACTTCACGCCGACGCTCTTGCCAATGCCTTCAAAGGAAATCCCGTTGCGGCCGTTGTTCCAGCCGCCGATCGCGTTGGGACCGTCACCCTGCAAGACGAACAAGATGCCGTCGGCGAACGCCTTGGTGAATTGGAATTCGAACTCCGTTTCGAAAGCAGCCACGCTCACCGGCTTTTTCGTGAAGACGCTGGAAGCCTGCTTGCTGCCGCCGTCGGTGAGCCGCAGCCGCGCATCGACCACCGCAACCTGGCCGTTGAGGCTCAACGATTCGACCCCGTTGGAGAACCCTTGCGAAAAATCAAGCTCCGGTTTGTCGCCGGGTGCGTTCTCGTTGGCGGCAACCGCCGCAACCCGATCGGCGACAGGCGCCGGACTGCCGCCGGGATCCGCGGCCAGGCACGGGGAACCAACAATGCTCCAGGTGCTCATCGTGCGGCGACTGTTGAAGAGCTCCTTGCCCGTGGCCGCGTCGCGTGCCACGAGCGAAAACGTGGGGGGCTGCTGATTGATCTGGCTGGGTTCGCGCGTCACGCTCCAGGTGCGATCGCCCTCGACCAGAATCGAGTAACGTTCCGGCAGCGCGCCTTGGCGAGACTGTTGAAAACTCAACTCGTGCATGCGGCCTGTGCGCCAGAGCATTTTTCCAGTGGCCAGGTCGAATGCCATTTCAACGCCAAACGTATTGAGATAGACGCGCTGGCCATCGGTCGCGACGGGAATCCGAAAGTCGTTGGTCCGCGGTTGTCCATAGATGTTCATCAACGGAAACGGCTGAGCGGCGCCTGTCGAATCGTTAGGATTCGCGGACGTTCGGAAGCGGAATTGCCACAGTGGTTTGTCTGACGTGGGGAGTTCGAAATCGTCGAACGCCGCCGTTTCCGCTTCGGTTTCGGCGCTGGGCAAATCGGCCACCAGCCGGTCGATTTCTTCACCCGCTTTCACCGGGCGCCCGGCAACGACGACCGTCTCGTTCGCGTAGCGTGCGTGAATCGCGCGCTGGATCTCCGCCAATTCACCTCCGCGATCGGCCAGGACGAGCGCCGTGGCCACTTTGACCAGAAGCTGGGCCTTGGAGATTTCGCTCTCCGGACAAAAGTTCAGCACGGTTCGCCAGGCGGCCTGGGCGCGGTGCAAGTCGCCGCGTTCGAAGTACAAGTCGCCCAAACGATCCGCGGCTTGGTCTCCCACCGAGCTGACCAGATGGTTGTCGACGATCTGCGTCAGGCTGTCGACTTCCGCGGCGCCGGTCGCTTTTTCCCACAGGGCGGTTGCCTCGGAGTCGTAGAACACGCGATAGGCGCTCTTACCTGCCGTGGGCATGCCCGCCAACAGCGATCGCACCAGCAGGCCGCTGGGCACCAGCAACTGATCGGGGCGCTCGACAAATCCCTCGGTCGACTTGCTAGTGATGGTTTCCAGCGACTGAAACGCCTGTTCCCAGGCCTCGTGTTCGACGAACCGCTGAAACTCCTCGATTGCGTCTTTGACCGTGCTGGTTTGCGTGGGCAGGCTGAACGAAGCGACAGGCTTCTCGTCACCGCCGGCTGTCCCGGCGTCGACTGCAGTGGCAAGGGCCAACTGGGCGGATGCCGTGCGCGCCCCCGCCGTTGTCACCAGTGCCACGAAGAAGAGTGCCGCCAGCGCGCACCCGGCCCAGGACCGCCCGGCCCAGGACAAATGTGCAGCGTGTCTATGGATTTTCGGACGCGTCAGAAGCGGGGGAGAGTTTGCCCAGAGTTGACAGCGACTGCAAAAGGGCAATAGAGCCGTCACGCCGTCACCTCCACTCCCTTCGTCCGCTAACAGCCTGTTGAAAAATGCCGCCGGGGCATATTTCAACCTTGCCAGGTGCGAAGCAAAGCCGCAGACTTCAAATTGGTTCCGTACGGGTGATTAGAAACGGCAGTCGACAAAATTGCAAAGAAAAAACTCCCCTGATGTACAAATACTGGCACACCTGAGGCGGGGTGCTACAATGGGCGGCAGTGACACTTCTAAACCCCGTGCATTTCGCAAGGAACAAGGGGATGAACGTGGTGCGGCACTTGCCTTCTGGCGCGCCGAGCTGTCACCGGATGGCTGTCGCGGTCGTCGTGTGCGTGAGCTTGCTTCTCGGCCTGCCGGCCCGCGCCGACGACGCTGCCTGCACCCCGGCGCAGTCCGAGTCCGTCGGCGGCATCATGGACGTCGCCGAGTTGATCGCCTACATCGACTTGCAGCTTGGCGCGTCGTGGGAGAAGGCTCAGCACCAGCCGGCGCCGCTGGCCGATGACGCCGAGTACCTGCGCCGCGCGCATCTCGACCTGATCGGCAAGATTCCTTCGGTTTCGGAGCTGCAAGCCTTCTTGCAGGATGCGCGGCCCGACAAGCGTGCTCGGCTCATTGACGAGCTGCTGAATCGCGGCGCCCACGCCCAGCACTTTGCCAACACGTGGCGCAACTCGATGCTGGCAGGTACGCCGGAGAACGTCGCGTCGGAGCAATTGCTGCGTCAGTTTCACACCTGGCTGCGGCTGAGATTCACGGTCAACATGCCCTACGATCGCCTCGTCGGCGAGCTGCTGACGGCGCCGCTGGATGAGGGGGCGATGCAGGTCAATCGGATGGCCGCGCAGCGGTTTGTGCCCACCCCGGCGGCCTTCTTTCAAGCCAACGAGCTGAAGCGTGAACAAATAGCCGCCAGCACGAGCCGCTTTTTCCTGGGCGTGCAGGTGCAGTGCGCGCAGTGCCACGATCACCCGTTCTCTCATTGGAAGCAAAGCGAGTTCTGGTCGCTGGCCGCGTTCTTTGACACGACGGCGCCGGGCGTCGCCGAAGCGCAAGAGGCAAGCACCGGCAGCGCCAACGCGATTCGGATTCCCGACAGCGACGTCACGGTCGAGCCAACGTATCTCGACGGTACCCGGCCCGATTGGGACTCCGGCGCCAGCAAGCGCGAGCTGCTCGCCGGTTGGATGACGCGCACGGACAATCCCTATTTCGCCAAGGCCGGCGTTAACCGACTGTGGGACCACTTCCTGGGCCGCGGGTTCGTGCACCCGGTCGACGATTTGGATCCCGCCAACCCGCCGTCGCACCCCGAGCTGTTGAACGAGATGGCGCGGCAGTTTTCGCTGCACCGCTTCGACTTGAACTACCTGGTCCGCGCGATCATGCAGAGCCGCGCGTATCAGTTGACCAGCCGCTCAAGCGGGTCGACCGACGATGAGCGGCCGCACTTTGCCAGAATGCCCGTGCGGCGCATGACGGCCGATCAGTTGTTCAACAGCATCGTGCAAGCCACCGGCTTCCGCGAGCCGCGGCGGATTGCACGGCCCGGGGCGCCGGTGCCGGAAATGGCAACGGCCGCCGACGCGTTTCGCAATCGTTTTGCCGACTCGGCCGTGCCGCTCACCGAGGCCGAGACCTCGATCTTGCAGGCCCTGACGCTGATGAACGGTAAGCTCACCAGCGACGCCACGGACTTGGAGTCGAGCGAGACGCTTGTCGCGGTGACGGAAGCGCCGTTTCTGGATACTCCTCAGCGGGTCGAAATGCTGTTCATGGCCACGCTCAGCCGATCGCCGACCGCGGAAGAGTTGGAGGAGCTGGTCGCTTACGTCGTAGCGGCGGAACCGGACGGCGCTGCAAAAACAGCGTTGGCCGACGTTTTCTGGGCGCTGCTCAACAGCGCCGAATTTGCATTGAACCACTGATCTTGAGCCACGAAACTAATCCTGAGCCACGAAACCCGAACCATACGAACATCTCGGTACGAGGCACATATCATGAAGCCTTTCATTTGCCGATCGCGTTGCGACCAGCTTACTCGGCGCGACATGCTGCGGCTGTCGTGTGCCGGCCTCGTGGGAGGCGCAACGTTCCCGTGGCTACAGGCGATGGCTGACCAGGCTTCGCAGCCCGCGGCGCGCCGTGCTTGCATCCTGCTGTGGATGAATGGCGGGCCGAGCCAGATGGACACGTTCGATCTCAAGCCGGGCCATAAGAACGGCGGCGAGTTCAAGGAAATCGCAACCACGGTTCCCGGCATCCGCATTTCCGAGCACTTGCCCAAGATCGCCGGTATGGCCGAGGACCTGGCCATTCTCCGTTCGATGAGTACCAAAGAGGGTGACCACAGCCGCGCCGCCTATCTGTTGCGCAACGGCTATCTGCCGCAGCCGCCGGTCAGCTATCCCACGCTCGGCGCGCTGGTATCCAAGGAGCTGGGCAACCCGGCCGCTGCGCTGCCCAACTTTGTCAGCATCGCGCCCTATCGGAATCTCAATCCGGCAGCGTACGCGCCTGGCTTCTTGGGCTCGCAGTATGCCCCGCTGATCGTCGGCGAGGCCCGGCCCGGCGGCGGCAGCGATCAAGACGATCGGAACGGGGACTACGGCCTGACCGTGGATGATCTCTCGGCGCCCTCGGGCGTCTCGCGCGAGGCCGTGACCGCGCGGCTAGGAATTTTGAACTCGCTCAACGATCGCTTCGTCGGCTCGCACCCCGACGCGCCGGCCCTCGGCTATCGCTCGGCCTACGCACAGGCCGTGCGGCTGATGCGCAGCGACGCGGCCAAGGCCTTCGATCTGGACGAGGAGGAAGACCGCGTGCGCGACTCCTACGGTCGCAACCGGTTTGGCCAGGGTTGCCTGCTGGCCCGCCGGCTCGTCGAGCGCGGCGTGCCATTTGTCGAAGTCACTCACGGCGGCGACGGCGGCATCGGCTGGGATACGCACACCAACAACTTTGACGGCGTCAAGCAACTCAGCGAGACGCTCGACGCGGGCTGGGCCACGCTCATGTCCGAGCTCAAGGCACGCGGACTGCTCGCTAGCACGGTGGTCGTCTGGATGGGCGAGTTCGGACGCACGCCCCAGATCAATACCAACGCGGGCCGCGACCACTTCCCCAACGCCTGGTCAACGGTGCTGGCCGGCGGTGGCATGCGCACCGGCCAGGTCATTGGCCGCACCAGCGACGACGGCATGAAGGTCGAAGACCGGCCCATCAGCGTGCCGGATCTGCTGGCCACGGTGTTTTCCGCTTTGGGCGTCGATCCCATGAAGCAGAACATCTCGAACGTCGGCCGGCCGATTCGACTGGTCGACCCGGCCGCCGCGCCGATCGAGGAGCTCGTCGGATGAACCGAGTTTGCCGGCGGCTGGCGGCATTGCTGTGGGGCCCAATCGTGGCACTTGGTCCGGCGGGCGTGCTCGGCGGCGATGACTTGGCGCTTTCGAATTCGTCTGCGGCGCCGGACGTGCAGGACCTGATCGTGCTGGGGCCGACGCGACCGCTGGTCTTACGGCTGCACATTACGCTCGATGGCCGGCCGTTTCGCGAGGTCGGGCAGGAGCGCTTCGACGAGCTGTGCGACGCACAAGACCGCGACGGCCGGCTGTCCGTGGAGCAGGCCGATCTGGTCGCACGCGGCATGAACGGCGGAGTGCGCGGCACGCCGCGATCTGTCGCCGGCGATGCTTCGCTGCGCGCGCAGGTCGCCGAAGATCAAACCGTGGATCGGACTGTGCTCGCCGCCCACATCCACAAGATCCTGCCGCCGTTCTCGCTCTACGGGCGGTCCATGATTACGCGTAGTGCCGGGTTGGCCCTCTTCCCGCTGCTGGATACGAACCAGGACTACCAGCTTTCGGCAGCGGAGCTGGCTGCCGCCGAACGGCAACTCAAGCAGCGCGACTTCAATGACGATGGCGTCATTACGGCCTTCGAGTTGATTCTAGACCCCGCCGCGATCGCCGACGCGGCGGATCCGACCGGCGGCGGCTACGGAGCTTTGCAGGAAGAGCCCGTGATGTTGCTCGGACCCGGTGTCGCGCCGGACGACGTGGCCAGGCGGCTGTTGCAGCGCTACGACCGGGATGACGACGGCACGATCAGCCTTGCCGCAAGCGAGCGCGAGTTGAACCTGCCCGAGTCGATTGCGGGCATGCTCGATCGCGACGGCGACGGGCATCTCGATCGCGACGAGTTGGCCGCGTTCACCGACCGTGATCCGGACGTCGAACTGGGCGTCGCGCTTGGACAGGTGTCGGCGCGCGAGCGCCGCGGCAATCGACAGCGCATCCAGTTGGAACCGGGCTGGCGCGCCCGACAGAAGTTGCTCAGCGGCTACGATCTGAAACTCGGCGACGTCGAGATCGACCTGACGATCAACAACCGCAATCCGCAGCAGGCCGATCTCTACCGCTTTACGGTCACCGATCGCGACCGCAACGAGTACGTCGACCTCTCCGAAGCGCAGGCCAGCGAGATAAGCGCCGAGGCCTTTGCAGCGATGGACGTCGACGGTGACCAGAAAGTGTACGAGGGGGAGTTCAACAGCTTTCTTGCCGACCAGTCGGCGGCGGCGTCGGTGCGGCTGCAGTTGCACGTGTTTGACTGCGGGCAGGACCTCTTTTCGCTGCTCGACGTTGACGCCAACGGCGTGCTGTCGCCGCGCGAGTTGCGCACGGCAGCGAGTATTCTCCTCGTCGAGGACAAGAACGGGGACGGTAGCTTGAACGGCAACGAGATACCGCAGCGGCTGTTGTTGGAACTGGTACGGGGCGCCGATCCGCCGCCCGACGAGGCGCGCTTGAAGGCCGGCCACGTCGCCATGTCGGCCAGCGAGGCGCTTTCGAACGGTCCGCTCTGGTTCCGCAAGATGGACCGCAACAACGACGGCGACCTGACGCCGCAGGAGTTCATCGGCTCGTTGGCCACATTCGAAAAGCTCGACTCCAATGGCGATGGTCTCATCGACGTGGACGAAGCGGCAGCGGCCACCAAATGATCCGCGTGCGAAGTGTTGCGTCGCACTGGGCGCTTGTCGAAATCATTTGTCGAAATCACTTCGGGTCGCGGCTGCTGGTGAAAGCAAGCCATTGGCCGTCGGGCGACCAGGCAGGGTCTCGGTTGGCTCCCTGTTGACCCGGTACCACGACCGGCCTGCTGTCGCCGTCCACTTCCAAGAGGTTTACCTTGTACGCACTGTCCATGGCGATTTTCTTGCCGTCGGGCGAGAACGAGAGGAATCCGGCCATCTCGCCCGACAGCCGCACGTGCAGCCCGTGCTCTTCCCCGGCGTCGCTGACATACAACAGTTGCCGCGGCTTGCGCGGTTCTGGCCGCGCCACGACGGCCAGTCGCTTCCCGGCGGGAAACCAGGTAAAGCCGTAGTAGATCGTCTCTTTCGGGTTGCTGAAAAGCGCGTAAGACTCTCCGCTGATCAAGTCGATTACGTGGATGTTGTCCTGATGCGACAGCGCGATCTTACTGCCGTCGGGCGACCAGCAAGGGCTGCTGCCGGCGGCAATTTGCGTTCGTCCCAGTCCGTCGAGATTCTGCACGTGGACGGATCGCGACCCGGCGAGCACCTCGAGTGCGATCTGCTTGTCGTCGGGAGACCAGGCGGGGCGAGCGCCGTCGCTTAGCTTCTTGCGTCCGGTTCCATCCGCATTGACCAGGTAGACGGAAAGTTGCCGCGTCGCGCCGTCTCTAGCGTCGAAGACGATCTGCTTGCCGTCGTGCGACCAGCGCGGGCAGGTATGCCCTTGGCAGCCTTCGATCTGTGCCAGCAGGCGCACGTCGCTGCCGTCGAGGCGCATCACGTAGATTCCCCACTCGGCGTTCTGCGCCGCGGCCAGGCTTGGCACTAGCGCGCCGGCGAGCCAGCAGGCCAGCGTTGCCGGCAGCGTTTTGCCACACGCGAGACGGTGACTTGCCGCACGGCGGCGTGCTGTCGCATCCATCATCTTGTATCACCCCGCTGGAAACGACTGGTGCGGTATCACGGCCAGGCAGTGCTAAACCGGATCACGATTGCTGGCGAACACGATCCACTTGCCGTCCGGCGACCAGTCGGGGTGCTTGCACTTTCCTTTTTGCTTCGGCACCAGTTGATACCCTTTGGCGCCCTCCACCTTGGCGATCCGCAGCATAAACCCGTCGGTATAAACGAGCTGTTTGCCGTCGGGCGAGAACGATACGTACCCGCCCATTTCCCCTTCCAGGCGTTTGTGAATTCCCTGGCTCTCGCCGGCCGCGTTGACGAACAGGCAGTGCCGCCGATCGCCTTCCTTCGGCCGCACCACCACGGCCAGCCGGCTTCCGTCGCGCGACCAGCAGAAGCCGTCGAAGACCTGCAAGACCGGTTGCTCGAACAAAGTGTGTGCCCCTCCGGTCAGAAGATCCAAGACGAACACATTGCTGCGGTCCGACACGGCCAGCGAACTGCCGTCGGGAGACCATCGCGCGCCGGTCCCGGCGGTTATTTTCGTTCTGCCCTGTCCGTCGAGATCCTGCACAAAGACTTCGGACGAGCTGCCGGGCGGATAAAAGTCATACACGATCTGCTTGTCGTCGGGGGACCAGTCGGCGCGGACGTGCTGGCCCACCTTGCGCAGCCCACTGCCATCGGCGTTGACGACGTAGAGGGCGTTTTCGCTCCAACCGCCGGTGCTGGCGTTAAAGGCGACGCGGCTTCCGTCATGCGACCAGCGCGGCGAAGCGTGGTCTCTGCAACCCTCCACTTGTACAAGTTTCCGCACCTCGCTGCCATCCGGGCGCGTGACGTAAATCGCCCACGGCTTTTCCTGGGCATACGACACGGCGCCGAAGTGCGTGCAAAGGTACAGCGCGATCGCCAGCGCGCGGCGAACGCGCACATGCCGTCCGGCGCTTCGGTCGCCAGTGTTCGAGTATGCCGTCATTGTTGTTCCTCTCTGGCGGGCGCCGCGCCGGCGGCGTCCTCGGGCGAGCTTTGCTGCTGATCGATCACACGATAGACGCGGACGCGTTCCTCGGGCACGTCCGTGATGCGCCGCGCGTCGGGTGATTCGCGATAGTTGCCGCCGGAGGTCAAAATCAGCGCGCCATCATAGGAAAAAACGAGCTTCATGATCCAGCTCTTACCCGTTTCGCCGGCCAGTTGCTTCCCGCTTTCGGCGTCCCATAATCGCAAGGTGCCGTCCGCGCTGCCCGAAGCGAGCAGCCGACCGTCCGGCGAAAAAGCGGCGGCGGGGATCGCGTGCTCGTGGCCCTGCATTTTGCGAACGACTTTTCCTTCGGCAACGTCCCAGATTCGCAGCGCGTTGTCGTCGCCGACCGGCACGCGTTGCTCGGACACTTGTCCGATGGGGGTGCCGCCGGTGCCGGTGGCAACCCGCGAACCGTCCGGCGAGAACGCGATGCTCCACACGACCGCCGGATGCTCAAGTTGCCCGAGCTTGCGCCCGCTCTCCGCCTCCCACAAGATCACGTTGCTGGCGGCCGCGGTCGCCACGATGCGCCCGTCGGGCGACAGTGCGCCGGTGCCTACCGGTGCGTCGTGGTCCAGGCGTGACACTTCCTCCCCGGATTTCAAATCGAACACGATGGCCGTGCCGTTTTGCGAACCGCAGACCAGCCGCGATCCTTCGCCTGAGATGCTGAGAAACATCACTCCTTGGCCGACGTCGAACTCGCGGATTGGCGTGCCGTCGTCGAGATTGAAGTAGGTGATCACCCCCTTGAGCAACTCGCTGCAGGCAGCCTCCTTGCCATTCGGAGCGATGGCCACGAAGATGCCCAGCATGTAGTGGCGGTGCAGCACTTCGCGCGTTTGCAAATCCCAGACCTGGACGTGGCGATTGCCCAGGTTTGCGCCCAGCAGTGCCGTGCGGCCGTCGGGTGCCAGCGAGAGGCTATAGCAGGTGCCGCCGGAATCGTAGTTGGCCACCTTCTGAAGCGCCACGCCGGCGCCGGGAGCGTCGTCGTGCTTCCACTCGACGTCGCGCCTCGAGCTGACAAACGCCAGTTGCTTGCCGTCGGGCGACCAGGCCGCCGCGAGATTATCTCCTGATTGCTGGGGAATTTCCACCGGCGGGTCGTCGCCATCAGCCGCTAACAGAAAGATGCGGTGCTCGCTCCGGTCTGTGACGCGGATGCTGGCGGCCAGTGTTTTTCCGTCGGGCGACCAGGCCACGTCGTCGGCCGGTCCTGTCCAGCGCGTGCGCACGCCGGATCCGGCGGCGTCGCCAATCGCAATCTCACGCGTCTGATCGTCGCGCTCGAGTACGACCGCCAGTTGCGTCGCGTCGGGCGACCAATCGAAACCCGCTCGGATACCGACGACCTTCTTGTCGAGCGTGAGCACGTCGCGCGCTCGCCCGTCGACCAGGTCGAGAATCTTTAGTTCGGTCGATTGAAATGCGATCGAACTGCCGTCGGGCGACCAGCGCGGCGCCGTCCCGGCCGCCAGGTACTGCTTGCCGCGTCCATCGACGTTTTGCACGTAGAAGCCCTGCTTGAGCGAGCCGCTTCCGCCGGCCGTGAAGGCGAATTGCTTGTCATCGGGCGACCAATCCGCGGCGGCGCCCGGTCCGACGTCGCGCAGCTTGGCGCCGTCAGCCGCGACTTCGAAAACACGCCTGGCGTCCGAATCGGCATGGCGGCCGTCGAACACCAGTCGCTTTCCGTCGTGCGACCAGCGCGGCGAGCTGAGCGACGCATAACCCGCAACGTGCACCACGTGGCGCACGTTCGTGCCATCGCGATCCATCACGAACAACGAATGCGGCCGTGGCACGGCTGCTTCTTCGCCGCGCGCGTCGCCGCGGGCCAGGCACGCAGCGACCGCAAGCAGGACTGCAATGCGGACCGGTCGACGGCGCTGCGCGCTGCAAGCGCTTGCCAGCCGTGCGTGTCGTTCGAAGCTCATTTTTCAATCTCCGGTTCGTGATCCGGCGCGGGGGAGTTCGGCGCTTGCTCGACGAGGCGGTACAAACGAATTTGCTCGTCGGGAAACTCGACGATCTGCCGTTCGATGCGGCGCCCGCCGCCACCGACCATCAGGTGCCGCCCGTCGGGAGAAAACGCGACCTCCGCTGCTCTGCCTTTGCGATCATGGACGTGACTCAGCCTTTCGCCGGTCTGCAGATCCCATAAGCAGATGCGACCATCCCAACCGGCGGATGCGGCCAGCTTTCCGTCCGGAGAAATATCTAGCGAATAGGCGGCGTCGGTGTGCCCTTTCATCTCATGCACGAGTGTCCCCTGCGAAGCATCCCACAGTCGCACGCTATTGTCGTCGCCGGGCACGATCTTCAGCGCCTCGGGCGTGGTTGCCACCGAACCGCCCGTCCCGCTGAGAATGTGCCGTCCGTCGGGCGAAACGGCCAGTCCCCATACCACAGCCGGGTGCTCAAGCTCCAGTCGCTGCTTGCCGCCTTGCACGTTCCACACGCGAACCGTCTTGGCGTGGTCGGCCGAGACGACTTCCTCGCCGTCGGGCGTGAAAACTACCTGGGTCAACCAGTCGCGATGCTCCTCGAACGACAGCAGCAACTCGCCGCTGGCGGTGTCCCAGACGTGCAGCAATTTGTCGAGCCCGCCGGTGACGAGGCGTTGTCCGTCGGGCGAAACCGCAAAGGTTCGCACGTTGGCCGAACCGTGCGACACTTCTCGCAGCACCTCGTGCGAATCGATGTCGATGATCTGAACCAGCGGGCTGTGCCAGCTTGTGGCGAATCGTTGCCCGTCAGGGAACATGGCGACCCGAATGCCTCGTCCGCCCAGGCTTGTGACCTGGCCACTGGCCAGATCCAACAGGTGTACCCCTTGATTCACCGGATCGCCTCCCATCACGACCCGCCGTCCGTCAGGAGTAAATGCCAGGCTGTAGACGATCGATCCCTTGAGGTGTCGCGCAGCCTCTTCGAGCCGCCATTGTCGCGCGGGAGAAGCCAGTTCGGCCGAATGGGGCGCCGGGCGATCGCTAATGAACGCAAGCTGGCTTCCGTCCGGCGACCACGCCGGCATCCAATTGTTTCCGTGCTGGCCGGCAACCGCCTCAGGCGGAGACTCTCCCGAGACGCGCAGCAGTTTGACCTGGCGATCCGAAGAAATTGCCAGGTGCTCCGCGTCGGGTGACCACGAGACGTGCCCGTCCAGCGAGCCCGAGAAGCGAATTTGCCGATCGTCGGTCGCGACTGTTGCGCCGACGATCCGCAGCTCGTCGTGCTGTTTGCCGCGCACGACGACGGCCAGTCGCTGGCCGTCCGGCGACCAGTCGAATCCGGCCACGACCTGCCCCGTGGGACTACTGAACGCGGGGCTCTCAAGGCTTTCGACCAGGTCGAAAACGACCAGTGCTCCCTTGCTCTCAAGCGCCATTCGCCCGCCATCGGGTGACCAGCGCGCCGCGCGACCAGCGGACAACCACTGGCGCCCGCGGCCGTCGACGTTTTGCACCCACGTGCCGGGCTTGCGCCCGTCGTCGTCGAAAAACGCAATTTGCTTATCGTCGGGCGACCAACAGGGAAGCGTTCCCAGTCCCAAGTCGCGCAGCTTGTTGCCGTCGACCTGTACGACAAACTGTCGCGCGGGACCGTCACCCGCCGGCTTCGCGCCGAAGGCCAGTTGCCGTCCGTCGTGCGACCAACGTGGCGACTCGATCGCCGGATAGCCCTGGACTCTTGCCACATAACGGGCGTGCGAGCCGTCGCGATTCATGACGAACAAGGAGCGCGGCGGCAGCGCTTCCCCGCGAGCCGTGGCGAGCAACGCGGCCAGGCAGCACGCCGCGGCAATCCCCGCCCACGCGAACCGTCGTAGTCCAGCGCCGGTATTCGCCCGCTCGGTACACCGCCGGATCATCGTCTGTCCCCCGCAAGTTGCTGCGGCAGGGAAAAAGGAGCCTCACTCGGCACGTCCGCAGCCGGGGCAAGTCGATCGTGCGCCCGGTCATCCTCGCCGCCCCCCGCACGACTCGCGGCAAGCGTAGCCCGCGAGTATCCATGGGACCGTCCTTCGCCGTTCGATGCGAATTCCTGGATTATCACGGCACGCCACCTCAAACACAAGCAGCGGAATCGCAGCAACCGGTAGTCACCGGTTCGAGGCAGGTATCGCGCGTTTCGCTTCGTTCAACGCGTCGATGCTCGCTGGCGTGCTAGCGAGGTTGGCGGTCGACTTGGGTGGACATTCATCGCGGGCAGTCGCGCCTGGCTGTCCGGATTCGACCACCTCGGCATTTGCGCATCGGCCTGTGCCGCAATGAGCAGGCCCTGCAAGAGGCCTCACGAACGCCGAGATGGCCGTCATCAGGTGGGCTGTGGGAGTCGGCGTCTCTCGACTGCTTGTGATTTGGCGAAATCCCGACTCTTGTCATCGATTTCCGTCAAGGCGCAGGTAGTGCGACCAGGCGATGTGGGTCAACTTTTCGCCATCGGCTTGGCCCTGCCTGAAACAGCGAGAGCGACGCGAATCATGGTTGGGATTTCGTAATTCCCGCGCTGGTGATCAAACCTGCTCCACCAACACTCCTCCCGCCTCCGCCTTGGCGGCCCCTTGTTTGCCCGCGTGCAGCTTGAGCCAGCGGGCGCGGCGGACCCAATAGAAGCGCACGGGCAGGAACACGTCGACGACCTCGTCCGAGATCAGCAGCCCGCCCAGCACGGGCAGAGCCATGGGCGCGAGGATCTCGGCGCCGACGCCGGTGGCGAACACCATGGGAAAGATGGCGATGATCGCCACGCCCTCGGTCAGCAGCTTGGGCCGCAGTCGGTGTACCGCTCCTTCGATCACGGCGGTGCGCAGCTCGTCGAGCGACTCGATCTTTTCCAGACCGCCGCGGCGCTCGATCGCTTCGCGCAGGTACACCAGCATGATGATGCCGGTCTCGGTGGCCATGCCGAAGCAGGCGATGAAGCCCACCCACACCGCCACGCTAAAGTCCATCGGCGGCGCGGACCAGCCGCCGGTGATCTTGGGAAACAGGTACAGGAAGAACGCCCCGCCGGCCAGCGCCTCGGGCACGGCCAGCATCATCAGCCCGGCGTCGGCCAGGTCGTTGTACGTCAAGTACAGGATGATGAAGATCAGCGCGATCACGGCCGGAAACACGATGCGCAGCGTCCGCGCCGCGCGCACCTGGTGCTCGAACTCGCCGCTCCATTCCAGGTGCACGCCCTCGGGCAGGCGCACGTTCTCGGCCACCACGCGCTGCGCCTCGTCGACAAAGCCCACAATGTCGCGACCGCGCACGTTGAGCGTAACGTAGTTCAGCAGCGCGCCGTTTTCGCTCTTGATCATGGCCGGGCCTTCGACAATGTTGACGTCGGCAACCGCCGCCAGCGGAATCAGCATGCGGTTGGCGCCGGCGTGCTGCGGTTGAGAAGCGTGCTCCGCCGGTCGCATTCCCGTGGCGACAGCGGCCATGCCGCCGTTGGCCATACCCGCTTTTCGATTCGAACGCATTTGGCCGTTGCCGCCGCCCGGGCTGACCAGCAAGCGGCCCAAGCTGACTTCGTCCTCGCGGCCGGTGCGGGCGTAGCGGACCCGCACGGGAAACCGGTCGCGATCCTCGACCGTGTAAGTGACGGCGCGGCCGCCCATCGCCACTTCGATTTCGCTTTGAATGTCTTCCACGGCGATGCCGTAGCGCGCGGCGCGCGTGCGGTCGATGTCGATCTCGATGTAGCCCTTGCCCATGATCGGCGCTGCCAGCACGTCGCGCGCCCCGGAGAGCGGCTTCAGCGCCTGTTCCACCGCCTTGCCCACCCGGTCGATTGTGTCGAGGTCGGGCCCGAACACCTTCACGCCGATATCAGTGCGCACGCCGGTGGAGAGCATTTCGATACGGTTGATGATCGGCTGCGTGAAGATGTTGGCCCAGCCGGGCACGGTGAGCACGCGCTCCATCTCGTCGCCGATCAGGTCGCCTTGCCGACCGCCTTGGCGGGGCCACAGGAACACGCTGGTGCGAAACTGCTCTTCGAATTCCCCGCGCAGCGCCAGAAACGGCGCGACGGCGGCCTCGTCGAACGGCTTGCCCAACTGCGAGTCGAGCGCGGCCGCGGCGAACCGCTCGGTTTCGTCGGCGCGCGGTGCATCTCCGATGGCGTCGAGCGAGATCGCGCCGGCGGCCAGTTCTTCCGCCGCATACCAGCCAAACGCCGCCGTGGCCTGATCGAATAGCTCCCAGTTGATCCGCCGCACCTGCTCGCGCCACAGTTTCATGCGCTGGTGTTCGACGTCTTTCAGCAGCTCGCCTGCCAGCGTCGGCGGGTCGGCCCCCAGCGACTGGCCGACGGCGCTGCTCAGGCGACGTGTCCAGGTTTGCTTCAACTCGAGTCCACTGACCGTGCTGGCGATGACGCCCGCCTGGACCAGCTCGCGCGCCGCTGCCTGGGCCAGCCCGGCCGCGTCCTCCAGCGCCGGGGTCTTGGCCAGCCACGTGCCATAGAGCGGCACAAGCTGCGCAGTGACGCGGTCGATCGTTGCCGCGCGATCGATTCCCTCCGGCCAGGTTGCCCGTCCGGATCGTTCCATGCGCTCGACCAGATCGACCACGGCAAAGCGCGTCAGCCGCTCTTCCAGCGCCATCTCGAACTCGACGTATCGGCGCAACGCCAACTCGCGCATTGTCTCATCGAAACGTTCCAGCGCTTTCTGCGTGGCGTTGTTGATCAGGGTATCGTGATCGTCGCCGACCATCACCGGCACAAAACCCTCGGCGGCCAGCCGGTCGAGAATGGCTTCGACCTGCTCGGCCGCGTCGTCGTAGTTGAGCACGCGCTTGGGCCACAGCTCCTTGGGGCGGAAGTTGACGAACGATTCGACCATGTCGAGCGGCGCCGGATCGGTGGGCGTGTCGGCGCGCCCCGATTTGCCGATCACCGATTCCACCTCGGGAAAGCCGCGCAACAGCGCGTCGCGCGCCTTCAGATCGTCGGCCGCCTGCGTGATGCTCGCACGCGGCACGGTCACCGGCATGTCGAGCAGCGTTCCCTCGTCCAGCGGAGGCATGAACGTGACGCCTATTTTGGTGAAGTGATACGACCACAGCCCGACCAGCACCAGGCTCACCAGCGACACGCTGCGCCAAAGCACCTGGTGCTGGGTGCGAAACGCCACATAGAGCAACAGCGCCAGCGGCACGAGCGCCAAGGCGAGCGCCAGCCACCACAGTGTCGAGCTCGACTCGATGATTGACCGCACCCCGGGACTCGCACCCACCCCGACGATCAGCCCGAAACCAGCAACCAGGCTGGCGGCGAGCACGAAATGCCGCGTGTCGTTGCCATGTCGTCCGGTCGTCGCCAGCACCGTCAGCGACGCCACGATCGCGAACACGCTCAGAAACGTCGTCCGCCAGGCTTCCTCGCTGGCGCCTTGCCCCATCACGGCCTGCAGCGGAAACATGCCGGCGGCCAGGATCAACAGCACGGCGAACATCCACATCACCAGGTTTCGCCGCGGCAGCGCCCAGGTCAACAGCGGCTTGTAAATGTTGATGAAGCTGCGCACGATCACGTTCTCTTCCTCGCCGCGCAAGCGCCCCTTGATGAAGATGGGGATCAACGCCGGCACCAGCGTCACCGAAATCAGCGCCACGCCGATCATGGCAAAGCTTTTGGTAAACGCCAGCGGGTGGAACAGCTTGCCCTCGCGCCCGCTGAGCATGAATACCGGAATAAACGACAGCAGCATGATCATCACCGAGAAGAAGATCGGCCGGCCGACCGTGCGGCAGGGAGCGATGACCATCTCGCTGATGTTGCCCGTCACACGCCGATCGCCAAAGCGATCTTTCAAGTGATGCGTGGCGTTTTCGACCATCACGATCGCCTGGTCGACCAGGATGCCGATCGAAATGGTAATGCCCGCCAGCGACATGATGTTGGCCTGGATGTCGATGATGCCTAAAGTGCGCAGCACCCACATCGACAGAAACGAGAACAGCACGGCCAGCGGTAGCGTGATGCAAATCACGAATACGCTGCGCACGTGCATCAAGATCAGCAGGATCGCCAGCGAGGCAATCACCATCTCGTGCCACATCACGTCGGTCAGCGTGTGGATGGCGCCGTTGATCAGCCGCGTGCGATCGTAGGCCGGCACGACGTGAACGCCCGCGGGCAGGCCGGGTTGTAGTTGCTGGATCTTCCGTTTCACCTCATTGGTCACGTCGAGCGGATTAGCGCCGTGCCGCATCAACACCACGCCGCCGGTCACTTCGCTGCCGTTCTTCTCATAGACGCTGCGACGGAACTGCACGCCGAGTTGCACGCTGGCGATGCTCTTCACGTAGATCGGGATGCCGTTGATTTCCTTGACGACGGTGTTTTCGATGTCGCGCTTGTCGCGGATCCAGCCGACGCCGCGGACGATGTATTCGGCGTTGTTCTTCTGTACCACCCCGCCGCCGGCCGGCATGTTGCTGCGCCCCACTGCCGAATACACTTCGCCCAGCGTGATGCCATAAGCGCGCAGCGATTCGGGACGAATGTCGACCTGGTATTCCAGCGGCGTGCCGCCGACGATGGCCACGTCGGCCACGCCCGGCGCGGCGTTGAGTTGCGGCGCGATGTAGAATTTGTTCAGCGCCCACAGCCGGGGCGGGTCGATCGGTTGCGACGGATTGGGCTCTACCGTGTACCAGAAAATCTGCCCCAGCGCGGTCGCGTCGGGCGCCAGGTAGGGCACCACGCCCTCGGGCAGGTAAGTCGCCGCTTCTCCCAGCTTCTCGGTGACGCGCTGGCGCGCGAAATAAAAGTCAACATCGTCGGCAAAGATCAGCGTGATCATGGAAAAATTGAATTCCGACGACGAACGCACGGCGCGGATGCCGGCCAGCCCCTCCAGCTTCAGCGACAGGGGATACGTGACCTGGTCTTCGATCTCGCGCGGACTGCGTCCCATCCAATCGGTGAACACGATCACCTGGTTCTCGCTCAGATCCGGAATGGCGTCGACCGGCGTGTTCCAGGTGGCGTAAATGGCCACGATCGTCAGCGCCACCGCCACGATCACCACCAGGTAGCGATTGCGAATCGACAGTTCGATGATGCGTTCGATCATGGTTGCGGGCCAACCTGGGGAACGTTGAGTTTCGAGTTCGATTTCCGCAGCGACTCCACCTTTTGCAATGTCTCCTGCGGATGGGCCAAGGCATCTTCCTCGCAGCTCTCGCAGCAGATGAACACGGTCTGGCCGTCGATCGTGAGTTGCACCGGCACGCCCATCGAGCCCAGCAGGCTCCCCTCGTGAATCGGGCACTCTCGCTGTACCTCGGCGGTGCGGCGTTCCTCGGACGAAAGCTGTGCCAACGAGGCCGCAATGCGCGCCGCCTTGCGGTCGGCCGCCGTGGGGCCGGTCGGTGGCGCCTCGCCGGGCGGCGCTTTCCTGCCGCGCCGCGCCTTCATTCGTTCGACGTGTTCGATCGTTTCCTGCGGCTTGGCTTTGGCCTGCTTCACGCAACCTTCGCAGCAGAGGAACACTGTCTGGCCGTCGATCTGCACCTTGACCGGCACGCCCATCGAGCCCAGGCGGCTGTCGTGCAAGACGGCGCAGAATTCCTGCGCTTCGGCGGCCGCGCGGTCGGCCGAAGGCAGTTTTGCCAGCGCGGCCTCGATCGTGCGATCGATGTCAGCAGGAGTTGAAGGACGAACGGTCTGCGCCGCCGACGTTCGCGGCGACGACTCGCCGCCGCCGTAATAGATCGATCCGGCCGCCGGGTTGAGCCGCGTCTCGGCGTCGACCAGGAACGAGCCCGAGGTCACCACGCGGTCGCCCGGTTCGAGACCCGAGAGTACCGGATGAAAGGTGACGCCGTCACTGCCCGACATTTGCGGTCCCAGCACAACCAGCGTGCCGTCGTACACACCCGGCGTCGACTCGCGATAAACGATCGATTGGCTGCCGGTGGCGATCACGGCCGATTCAGGCACTGCCAGCACGTTGCCCAGCGCAAGCTGTTGTTGCCGATCGGGAGCGTCCTCGACGGCCGACTTTAGCGCGCTGACCGCTTTTGGCTCGATCCGGAGCGTGACGGTGGCCGTGGCCCCGGGCATCAATTGCTCGGCGCCGGTGTTCTCGATCTCGCAGCGCACCGTGACGCTGCGCGTGGCCTGATCGACGTGGGGATAGATGAACGACAGCTTGCCGTGAAAGGTCTTGCCGGGAAACGTCGGCGTCTCGGCGGTGACGGCCACGTCGGTGGTCGCGGCGCCGTCCTGCCGGTGGATGTTCTCCAGTGGCAGTGCGGCCATGTCGTCCTCGTACACCTGCGCTTGAATCCACACGGTCGACAAGCCGGCCAGATCGTACAGCGGCGTTCCCTCGCTGACGTATTGGCCCTCCTGCACGTACTTGCGAATGATGTGGCCGCTGATCGGCGAGCGGATGCGCAAGTGGATCTCGGCTTTGCCCGCCGCCAGCGCTGCGTCGATCTGATCGTCTTCGATGCCGAACAGCTTCAGGCGGTTGCGCGCGCTGGCCATCAAGTCGGCTTGTCCGGCTTGCTGTGCGTCGCGCAGGTTCTGCATGGTAACGTTCAACTCGGGGCTGTAGAACTGCGCCAATTCGTCGCCGGCCTTGACGAAGCGGCCCGTCTCGTTGGCGTACAGGTCGTCGATGCGTCCGTCGACGCGCGCCGCCACGCTGCGTTGCAGCCGCTCGTTGAAATCGACGTAGCCCACCGCGATGATTTCCTTTGTCAGCGGCACGAATTCGACCGGAAAGGTCCGAATGCCCGCCAGCACGATGCGATAGGGCGAAAGCTGCACGCGGCTGACCGTGCCGGCCGGCAGCACCACGTCCTGCTGTTCGCCCTTTTTCCGCTTGGACAGCGGCATAAAGCAGATCGGGCACTTCTCCTTGTTCGTCGGCCGCACGACCGAGGGGTGCATCGGGCAGAAGAACTCGACGTCGCCGCCGGCCACGGTCTCGAAGCCGCTCGGTCGCGTCCAACGATCGTAGTATGCCAACAGCGTGTCCCATTGCGTGATCACGACGCCGATCACCAAGAGCACCGCGATGAAGCGCAGCCGCGCCAGCTTGACCAGGATGACAAAGTCGAACCACCACCAGGCCTTTTTCCAACCGGTCAATCCCGGCGGCGCGCGCAGCCCGCCTTCGTCGATCGGCTGTTCCACCGCGGGATTCCGCTTTCGGTCGTCATCGTACGTGGCCATCACGAAGTTCCTTCGCAAAGTTGGTCGTGGTCGCAGCCTCGTTCAAAGGGCAGCCGTGGCGCCGTCGGCTCAACGCGAACGTTGAGTGCTAACCCGCCAGCATGCCACGGCTGCCGTGTTTCGGCAGTCCGCCGGCAGTCGCCATTTCGACGCGCGCCAGCGCACGGCATTGCGCGTCGGCTTCGTCGCGTGAATCAGCTCCACCAGAGCGGTGGATTTCGAAATGCGCGCGCAGCACTACTGGCGCGCCGGGGCAGATCAGGTCTGCATGCGAACGTGTTGCGTTTGCAGCGTTGGGGCGGGCAGCGAGTAACAAATGCCCGTAGCGTTCGGATGCACTTCGAGCGTTTTGCTCGACGCCGGTTGGCCGCTGACGATGCACAGCGCCCAGGCGATCATACGCTCAAGCTGGTCGCGTGGCTGGGGCGCTGCCGGAATCGGCTGTTCGCCCGACGACTCCGCCGCGCAACAGTCCATGCCGCAGTTCGTGCCATCCACCGATGGGCAGCAGCAACTGGTCGCGGCCGTTTCCGTCGAGGTGGAGCAAGTGCCGGCGATGCACGTTGCCGACCCGGCCAGCGCGGGCGCAGCGACCATCGCCAGCACCAGGCAACACGCGACAGCACGGCGAATTGGCAGCGAAACGAACGTCATGGGCTGGCGGCGATCGACAAAACTAGATGTTCGCAATCTTCCACAATACTACAACTCCCCGCAGCTTACGGCAACCTGACGATTCGCCGAAAGATCCTGGGCAAACCTTGCCGGCCGACTCGCACGCCATCAAGTCCGCAGGCCGGCATATCCGATGCAACCGGATATCGTCCCTCGCGGCGATACTCGTCTGCTAACCCGCCAGCCAGCACCTGCATCTCCCTTCATCCGGGTGGACCCATGGCGTTTGTCCCTCCAACGGGCAACCGCGCGCCGTCTGCTGCGCGCCGGTGGTTGGCTGATTGTCTGTTGAAAAAGGCTGACTATTGGCCGTTGCCGCTGG
Organism: Pirellulales bacterium; assembly: GCA_041750795.1. Classification (GTDB taxonomy): domain Bacteria; phylum Planctomycetota; class Planctomycetia; order Pirellulales; family PALSA-1355; genus JTS-RE94. The sequence continues at coordinate 29,059 of JBGSYQ010000053.1, forward strand.
TTGCCGCGGTCGTGTGGACCGGTTTCGGTCCTGGGCACGGCCGCGCTTGCGCGGTGGAGATCGTCCGCCCTGCAGCGCAAGCGGCCGTTGTCGCGGCGCGGCCGCTTGAGCCCGCGACGGCGCATCCCGTGCGAAGGCTGCCACCGGTGGGCGAAGTGCCGGAACGGCAAGCGGTGTCGCCCACGAGTTGGAACGAGCAATCGCTGCAAAGCTCGCGCCGCGCTGGCCAGTCGCCCCCTGTGTGGTTCGACGATCCGCTGTCCGATCGCGGCGAGCTTTCGCTGCCGGCGCTGGTCGAGGGCGTGCTGGCGCAAAACCGAACGTTGCAGGCTTCGATCGCCGCCTGGCGCGCCGCCGCCGAACGATTTCCGCAGGCCGTGGCGCTCGACGACCCAATGTTCGAGGGCATGATCGGCCCGGCCTCGTTCGATTCCGATAGCGTGATGCCGGCTTATCTGGTTGGCGGTTCGCAGAAATTGCCTTGGTTTGGCAAGCGACAGTTGCGCGGCCAGAAGGCCTGCTTCGAGGCACGAGCTGCGTCCTTCGACGTTGGCGACACGCGCCTGCAGTTGACGCAGGCGGCAAGGCTGGCGTTTTACGAATACTACCTGGCCGAGCGCCAATTGGAGCTCAACCAGACCAACCTTGCCGCCGTACGCGCGTTTCGCGAGGCGGCAGTCAGCCGCTACGAGCAGGGCGAAGTCACGCAGCAAGACATTCTTGAATCTGACGTCGAGTTGGCGCAGCTCGACCGGCGGCAGTTCGAGTTGACGGCCAATCGCGGCGTGGCCATCGCGCGCATCAACACGCTGTTGCACCGCGCGCCCGACTACCCGCTGCCACCTTCGCCCAAGCAGCTCGCGCGCCTGGCGGAATTGCCGCCGCCCGAGTTGCTGCGGCAACTGGCGATTTCCAACCGCCCCGACCTGGCGGCCATCGCCTCGCGGATGTACGCCGAGCAGACGGCCGTCGATCTGGCCAACAAGGACTACTATCCGGACGTGGAACTGGTGGCGCGCTACGACGCGTTCTGGCAAGAGTTTCCCTTGCGCACGATGATCGGCTTGAACGCCAACATACCCATTTATCGCAAGCGGCTGGACGCGGCGACGCGCGAGGCCGCGTTCCGTGCCAGCCAGCGCCGCGCCGAGTACGAGCAGCGAATCGACGACATCAACCGCGACGTGCAAAGCCTGTACGACAAATTGCGTGCCAGCCAGGGCCTGGTCGAGCTGTACCAGCGTCAGACCGTGCCCGCCGCCCAGCAGAGCGTCTCGGCGGCCCGCGCCGGTTACATCGCCGGCAAGCTCGACTTTCTCCGCCTGATCGAGGCCGAGCGCCGCCTCATCGAGATTCAGGACCAGCAACAAGACGTGTTGGCCGGTTATCACAGCCTGCTAGCCGAAATCGAGCGCGTCGTCGCCGGCCCGTTGCCAAGCCCCGCGATGCCGGAAGAGCTGCCCCTGAAGGTGCGCGTGGAGTAGGGCCACGTCTGTCACCACAGCCGGATCGGTAGGGTTTCCATGCCGCGGGTGCCGGGTTGGCGGGACCAGCGGACTTGATCGCTGGGGATGGCCAGCTCGAGTTGGGGAAACCGCGTCAAAAGCTGCTCCAGCGCGACCTCGGTTTCCGCGACCGCCAGCTTCAAGCCCAGGCAAATGTGCGTGCCGGCGCCGAAGGCGACGTGCGGATTGGGATACCGCTTGATGTCGAAGCGCTCCGGATCGTCGAACTGCCGCGGATCGACGTTGGCCGCGGCCAGATGGGCCAGGATTCGTTCACCACGTTCCAGCGGCTGCCCGTGCCAGACGATGTCGCGAACGGGCATCATCGGCTTGGTCGTTTGCACCGGCGACAGATAGCGCAGCATCTCGTCAACCGCGCCGCCGACTTGCGACCAATCGGCCATGAGTGACTGTTTCTGCTCGGGTTGGCACAGCAGCGTATAGACGCCCGCCCCGATCAGATGCACGGTGGTGATGTGCCCGGCGAACAACAGCAGCAGGATCATCGACAGCATTTCATCCTCGCTCATGCGCTGTCCGTCCTGTTCGGCTGTGACCAGCGCGCAGATCAAACCTTCCTGGGGCGCTCGCCTGGCGGCCTCGATGCGCTGGCGCGTGTAGTCCATGATGTGGCGAATGCCGCCGAACATCCTGAATATGGTCGAAAGCGACGGGCCGTTGGCGAGCGACTCGGCCTGCTTGACGAACATCGGACGATCGGCCTGGGGCAATCCCAACAGCTCGCAGATGACGGCCAGGGGAAACGGCCGCGCCAGGCCGGCAACCAGGTCGACCGGCTGCCCGGTGTGCCGGAACTGGGCTTCTAGATCATCCAGCATTTGCGTCGCGATGGCTGTGAACCTGGGGCGCAGTTGCTCGACGTTGCGCCGCACGAACGCCTGCTCGACCAGCGCGCGCAGCCGGCGATGGTCCGGCTCGTCGCGAATGATCATGCCTTCGGTCATCGGTTTCAGCGAACGGGGAAACCACCAGGGAAGATTCGACCCTTTCTTCAGGCCGGCCGTACGGGGATCGCGCACGAACGTCTCACGGTCGCGCAGCAACTCGTTCACCGCGTCGTACGTCGTCACCGCCCAGAAGCGGCCCATCAGCGGGTATTTCATCCGCACCAGCGGCCCCTGCGCAATCATCTCGGCCAAGGTCGGATAGGGATTCCGTTTGTACTTCTGCGAACTAATGTCAAACGTCCGTGCCTTCATGGATGGTGACTCGCGAGGGTGAACCTGCCTCGACCCATTCTATGCCCGCTGTTTCGGAAAGTAGATTCTAAAAAGTCTTGCACGGCGAGCCAGCGTCGTATTTCGCCGATCGAATGTCCACATCAGTGCTCCGCGCGATGATACGATAGCAGGAGTCGAATCCACCGGTGCGTCGCCTCAGCGTTGCCGAGTCTTTCTCTTCACGACCAGGGCAAATCTCCATGCATTGGCTGTCCCGATTCATCGGCCGTCGCACGTGTCGCTGCTTGCCAGCGGTGCTGTGTGCCTGTGCGCTGATTTTGCGGGCCGAGATGCTGAGAGCGGGCGACCAACTTGCCGAGTTGCCCCGATTGCCCTATCACTTGACGGCGCGGCCTTTCGAGCCACTCGACATTCCGCGCGATGCGTATCTCGACGCGGTGGAAGGCGTTTGCCGGTACCTGGCACGCTTGCAGGACGACCGAGGCGCCATCGTCGATCCCGATCTGGGGCGCGAGCATCAATACGCCACGCCGTACTTTGCCCATCCCGTCGGCGTCCTGCTGGCCGCGGGCCGCGCGCCCGACTTGCGCGACGCGGGCATCCGCGCCATGGAACACGCCACGCGCTGTTTCGCCGCCGGCCATGAGGGCATACCGGACCGGCACGGCGAGTTCTTCATCGCTCCACTGGCTGATGTGCTCGAGCTGTATCGCCAGCACGTCGATCAAGACACCTGGAATGAGTGGCAACAGCGGCTGCGCGCGCCGCTGGCGCGCGTTCTCGAAAACCAGCACGGCCGCACCAATAACTGGCGCACGTATGCCATGAAGGGCGAGTGGCTCCGCGGCCAGTCCGGACTTATTGCGCGCGACGACGCGCTGGCGTTCATTTCCGACGCGTGGCTCAACCGCACGCAACGCGAGCGCATCGTTGCCGACCGGTGGAACTTCTATCAAGACTGGAGCAGCGATCCGCAATCGCACGCCGTCGAGGCGGTTGGCCGCGGCAACTTGCTCGCGCTGGTGGCGGCCGGTTACGACGGCCCGCACCGCGCCGAAATCGAGCGCGTCGTTCGGCGCGGCACCGAAGCGTCGCTCCTCTGGCAAGACCCGTCCGGCCAATGTCCGCCCAACGGCCGTACCGACGATCACGTATTCAACGACGTGCTGTATCAACTGGCATATGAAATCATGGCCGAAGATGCCCAGGCTCGCGGGCAAATCGCCCGGGCGGGTCAGTTTCGCCGCGCTGCGCAGCTCAGCTTTCGCAGCATTGAGCGTTGGAAACGCGCCGACGGTCAATACTCCGGTTCTTATTCTGTCACCAAGAACCACTTCGACCCGGCCGATCGCGTCGGCTATCAGCCGGCCAGTCAAACCACGAACTACAACGGAGCGGTCGCTTATCACCTGGCCGAGGCCTATCGCGCACGGCACAGCACGATCGTCGAGGAACCCGCCCCCACCGAGATCGGCGGCTACGTCGTTTCGGCAGATCCGCGGTTCGCCAGCGCTGTGGCCAATGCCGGCGGCATGCAGATCGTAGCCAACCTGCGCGGCGACACCGTGCCCAAGTATGGCAAGTATTGGACGCCGCTAGGCGTGGTCCGCTTCGCCCGCGCCGGCTGGGACAGTCGACTCGGACCCTCGGACGGCGTACACGATGCCGCCAGCGGGCGCGCGGCCACCTTCGGTCCGACCTGGCAGGAGTTAGGACGCTGGGTGCGCCTGGCCGAACGCGCCGAACACTATCGCGGCACGGTCGTAACCGAATTCGTACACCCTCTGCTCGTGCGCTTCCACATTCTCTACCACACCGTGACCGGGCAGGGCGGTCCCACGTTTCGACATGAGTTTATCGTCACGCCGGACGGCGTGTTGACGACCTTGTACTGCAGCCAGGAAATCCCCTTTGGCCTGACGATCCCCGTGGTCGTCGACGATGGCCGACCGCTGGAAGCCGATCTGGCGGCACCGATCGTGTCTGTGACTTATCCAAAAACGATCGAGCCGTCGGGCGACGAGCAGAACTTTCTGCTGCTGGGACTGGATGCCGCGGTCGCCGACGAGCCGGCCATCCGCACTGCGGTCGGCTGGCTGAGGCCGCTGCGCGTGAGCAGTCGCGATCGGGCGGTTGCGGTCTTTGTGTATCCTCGCACGGCCGGCGACCCGCCTGCCACCGACGTGCTGACCAGCTTTCGCATCGAACAAGACGGCTTCACGTCTTGCCTGGGGAGCGTGCAGGGCAAGCTGTATCGGGGTCGCACCGCCGCCGGCGGGTACGGGCGGTCGCTGGGCATCGACAAGAATTCGGTCCTGACGTTCGAACGTGCGTGCGGGTTTCTGTTGCAGTGCGGTCCCGCCGGAGTCACCAGATTGGAGGCCGATCGTCCCACCATTGCGCGGTTCGCCGGCCGCCGGTACCCGCTCGAGCCGTTCGTCCCGCTCGATCTACGTCGCGAGAATCCGTAGTTACCGATTGCGTCGCCGGCCCGCCTACGCGCGATCCTTCAGTCCCGAGACGCCGGCCAGTTGGGCGCAGTGAGCGCAGCAAAACACGATGCCGTCGTGTTCCAATCCGTGCCCCACGACGCGGCAGCCGCAATGCCCGCAAACCGGCGCCAGTGCATGGATGGCACACTCGAACGAGTCGAAAGCATGGGTTTCGTCGGCCATGGTCACGGTGAAAGCTTTGTCGTAGTCGTTGCCGCATACTTCGCACTTCATCGTAGTTCCCCTTTCAGCCAGCGTACCGGTCGTTCGATGCGAAACCGCTCGCGCAGGGGCCTTGCCCCCGCGTCCTGCCGCCGCAATCGGCGTGCCGGGACCGGCGAGATTGGTCCTTTCCCACCCGCGACGAGAAAGACTCACGGCACAATCAACTTTGCATTCGCAAGTGCCGAATGGGTGAGTCCACGAAGCAGGCTGGCAGTCGGGCTGTCAAACTGAGCGAAGTTCGGCCGATAGCGCCGGCATGCGCGCCGGCGCCGCCCAGCTCAGGCCAGCCAATCGTAGCTCTTCTGCCGGCGGAAGCCGGTGACGCGAATGGCGCCGCTCGGCTGGACGTCCACGGTCGAGTATCCGCTGCTGTCGGGTCCCGATCCTTCGATCATTGCCGCCAGCGTGCAGTAGTGGATGCCCGCGATGTCTTGATAGTCGTTCTGGTGGCTGTGGCCTTGAAACACGGCCAGCACCTTGCCCGACGCTTCCAGGATCGCGCGTGCTTCGGCCGCGTTCTTCACGCTGTAATGATCGGTAACGTCCAGGCGCTGATGGGCGAACACCACCACCTTGCGCGGGGTCTCCGTCAAATCCGCCGCCAGCCACTGCAATTCGTGGCGCGGAAGGTTGGCGTCGGTCCATTGGAAATTCTTCCGGCCGTACGGTTCTCCGTCAGCGCGGAAGCAGGAATCCAAAACGACGAAGTGAAGACCGCCCTGGTCGAATGAGTAGTATGACCGTTGCTGCCCCACGCTACCCAGGAATTCGTCCTTGGTCAGCATGTCGACGCAGTGATTGCCCAACACGTAGTGCCGGTTGGGCGAGATCGCCGAAAACTCGCGGTTCACGCGCGCCAGGTAGCCGAGCTCGACGTCCACCGAATCGGCGGCGTCGATCAAGTCTCCCAACTCGACCACGAACGATGGCTTGTCTTGCTGAAACTGCGCGGCCGCCTGGGCGAGCTTGCCCAGGGTTTCGCGATAGTATCGCGATCCCAACGCGGGCTTGTCGGCGTGGTGCAGGTCGGTCACCAGAGAGAATCGCACTCGATCGCCCTCGCCAGCCAGCAAATCCCGGGCAAACATCGCACTTGCGCTGACCGTGGCCAACACGAGCGACCCATTTTTCAAGAACGCTCGTCGTCCGAGCATCGTGGCGTGCTTGTGCATCGCTAGTTTCTCGCGGTTGTCTACGAAAGTTTGCGCTGTCCCGGCGGCATACCCGCCAGCAGGGCCGCTCACGGCAAATTGTCCTGTCCGCTCTTGCCGGCGACTTTGCCATAGATCCACCACAGCACGATGAACAGCAGCGAGCCGGCAAACGCGGCGATCAAATCTTCCAGCGTGATCGCAATCTCGCCCAGTCCCAAGTCGAAGCTGAACAAGTTGGACAAGAAGCCGCCGATCACGGCGCCGACCAGTCCGACGCCGATATTCACCCAGCGTCCCAGCCCGGCCTTGCTGAACGTAACCAGCCGACCAGCCAGCGTGCCCGCCAGCGCGCCCACGATCAGCCAGGCGATGAGTTTGCCGATGTTCATGCAGGGTACCTCGATTCGGCGCGTCGGCCGGTTACTCGTCTCGCGGTTCAGCCTGACCGCGCGGAACGATCTCGGCAAGCTGCTGTGCCAAAGTTTCGATCGTCGCCTCGTATACGCTTTGCTCGGCCAGGTTGACGGTCTCGGCCGGGTCGTCTTCGTGATCGTAAAGCTCGCGGGCCACGACGCTCCCATCGCCCGTTTCGTTCCCTGCCGCGGCGCGGCGCCATTCGGTATAGCGAAAGCGATCGGTGCGCATCGAGTAACCCATCGCCACCAGCGGCTCGTCGTCGCCATAGTAGGCCGGCCGCGGATGCTGGGTGATGGCAGCCTGTTTGACCACTGCTGACGGATCTTCGAGCAGCGGGCGCAGGCTCACGCCTTCCAATTCTTTGGGCGCTGGTAATCCGCACAGATCGGCCAGCGTCGGGTAAAGATCCAACAGGTCGACCAGCGCCTCGCAGCGCTGCTCGGGCGTATGTTGCGGCGTGGCGATGATCAGCGGCACGCGCGCATCGAGCTCGAAGTTCGACGTCTTGGCCCACAGCGTGTGCTCGCCCAGGTGATAGCCATGGTCCGACCACAAGACGACGATGGTGTTCTTGCGCAGATCCAGTCGATCCAGTTCGTCCAGCACCTTGCCGATTTGCGCGTCGGCATAGCTGGTGGCCGCATAGTAACCGTGCCGCAGCGCCAACACCTCGTCCGCCGCCGGCCGACCACCAGGACGATCGCCAAACGCGCGCAAGATCTCGCGCGAGTCGTGCATGGCCACCGGCGGCACGTGGAACGGCGCGCGCGGCACCAGCGGCGGGCTGACGTCCGACCGTTCGTACAAATCCCAATAGCGCTGGGGAGCGTTGAACGGCGAATGCGGCTTCCAAAAGCCGACAGCCAGGAAAAACGGGCGGTCCTTCAATTCACGGAGTGCTTCGACGGCCAGCCTTGCCACCCGCCCGTCGAAGTAGGCCTCATCCGGCACGTCGCGGATCTCGGTCTTGGGCAAGTTCGATTGATCTGGCGGAACGTCCCCCTCAACCACCGCCTTATCCGCGCCGTGGTTGGCATAGTGCATCACCGCAGGTACGCTCCACGAGGCCGGGTCGCCTTGATAAGCGTCCTGCCGCCAATTGTGAAACACCTTGCCGATGTTCTGCGTGTGATAGCCGTGCTGCTTGAACCACTGCGGCAGCGTCACCACCTCGGGCAGGTGCTCGCGAAAGTGCGTGGGCAAATCCCACACACGCAGCGTGTCGGGCCGCAAGCCGGTCAACAGCGACGCGTGCGACGGATTGCAAACCGCCTGCTGGCAGTATGCACGGCCGAACAGCGTGCCGCGCTCGGCCAGCCGGTCGATGTTGGGCGACTTGACGATCGAGTGGCCATAACAACCCAGCTCGACACGCAGATCGTCCACGGCAATGAACAACACGTTAGGTGGCTGCGCGGCGCGAGCGGCTTGTCCCACCCAAAGCAATGCCGCACTGGCCAGCCACGCGATCGCTCTACGCGACATACGAAATCCTCGTTCCCATTGACCACTATACTTCGCGACGCACCTGTTCAGCCTGTTGAAAAACTCCCTCGTGGCATTTGTCAACACTTTGTCATCGCATCCGTGCAATGTCGCGGACCGTTGAATCCTTCAACAGTCTGCTATCCTGGCACGCTTTGCGGCGGATGTCAAAACGTTCGCATCGGACCCCACGGCCGACTATGCTGGTGCGAAACAGGCTTGCGTCATTCATGGGACCACGGATCGATGGGAGTTGCGACGATGTTGCGCTGCGTGCTCGGCCTTGGCCTGGTGGGATCGGTCGCGGCGATGGCCGTCGCGGAGCAACCGCCTCGTGGTTATTCGATTCCGCTCATCGACCTCGCTCACGAAACACACCGACAGGTTGTGGTCGATCGCGAAGCCGGCCAGTACCTCGGGCATCCGTCCACGTGCCTGCTCGAAGATGGAAATACGATGTTGTGTGTCTTTCCCAAAGGTCACGGCCGTGGAGCAATCGTCTACAAACGCAGCGACGACGGCGGACTCACCTGGAGTGAGCGCCTGCCCACTCCCAAGAATTGGGCGACTTCGCTCGAAGTACCCACCATCCATCGCGTCGTAGATTCGTCGGGCCGCAAGAGATTGATCCTGTGGTCCGGACTCTATCCGGCCCGGCTGGCCACCAGCGACGACGACGGCAATACCTGGAGCGAGCTTACGCCGGTGGGCGATTGGGGCGGCATCGTTCTGATGGGTTCCGTTGTATCGCTCGATACGCCTGGCCGTTACTTGGCGCTGTTTCACGACGACGGCCGATTCTTTACCTCGCAGAACCGGCAAAAAGATCCCAGCGTAATGACGCTCTACAAGACCTTCTCCGCTGACGGCGGGCTCACCTGGAACCAGCCCGAATCGATCTTCGCCAGCAGCGACGTTCACCTCTGCGAGCCGGGCGCCGTTCGCTCACCCGATGGCAAGCAGATCGCCGTGCTATTGCGTGAGAACCTGCGCAAGAAAAACTCGCACGTGATCTTTTCCAATGATGAAGGCCGAACCTGGTCCGAACCGCGCCAACTGCCCGGCTCGCTGACCGGCGATCGTCACACCGGCGTCTATGCATCCGACGGCCGCCTGTTCATCACCTTTCGCGACACCACTCTCGATTCACCCACCAAGGGCGATTGGGTTGCCTGGGTCGGCCGCTATGAGGATCTTGTCGAGGGCAACGAAGGCCAATACCGCGTCCGTCTGATGGACAATCATCGCGGCGCCGACTGTGCCTATCCGCCCGTCGAGATACTGCCCGACGGCACCATCGTCACCACCACGTACGGCCATTGGTCACAAGGTCAGTCGCCGTACATCGTTTCGGTGCGTCTCAAGCTCAGCGAACTCGATGTCAAAGCCGGCGCCGGAAAGTAGCACGCCGCACGCCGGCCATCCGCCAAGGTCATTTGCAGGCCAGAACCTTTACGCACGCGCGAGGCCTTCTCACGGCTGCGCCGAAATCGCAGCGGACTGTTCGGCCGGGGGCGTCGCCTTGCCGGCCGGCGCCTTCGCCGCCTTGGCACGATCCTGCTGGGCGAGCACCTCGGGCAGGTTGGGCGTTTCTTCCACGCCGGTGCGCACGAACCAGCCGATCATCATCTCCTCCCAGGTCTGCTCGCCCCAGCCCACCGGTTGAGTCGGATCCGGGTTGGCAAGGTTTTCCTCCGAGTTGTCGAAGTGGGCCACGCAGTGCAGCCGGGCGCCCTTGGGCACAAGCTTCGGCTCAGCCAGCACGTAGGTGTTCTGCCAGTTAAAGTCGTAGCGCGGAATGTCCAGCAGCGTTTCGACCCGCCCGTCGGGATACTGCAGGTCGTAGCGGAACGCTTTGCCGCGCAGGTGCAGGTGCGGCATGAACGACAGGATCAACGTGTCGGAAGTGAACTTGCGCCACGCGTGGACTTCGTGGTTGTCGGCGCCGGGCGGTATCTCGAAATCGTGGTTGATCGCCAGGTCGGTCTGCACTTCGCGCGTAACGCTCTTCGGATCGGCGAACACCAGCCCACGCTGCTTAAGTCTTGTTGCAGGGCGCCGTTGGCCGTGTAGTGCATCTGGAACAGCAGCTTCGATCCGGCGCGAATGCGCTTGGCCATGCCCGGCGCCAATTGCGTGGGCGGATTGCCCGGTGCGGTTCCTACCAGCAGATCGCGCGAGCCCATGCCCTCGCCCATTTGTTTGACGGGTGCTCCCGGCGGCACGATGAAGACGATGATGTGGTGTACCACCGCGTTGTTGCCCGGCCGAGCTTCCGCCTCGCTGACCCACACGTCCTCGGCGAAGCCCGGGTCGACGACGAAGTACTGGTATTCCACCTTGCCCTCGGCCGGCACCTCGAACGGCGTGTCGGCCATGGGGATAATGCGATCGGGCGGCGCGATTTGCCAGCCGGAGGTGAACTGCTTCGGCGCCGGCAGTTGGCTGGGGTCGCCTTCGGGCGCGCCGGCCGATACCCAGTCGGCGATCAGTTGCTTTTCCTCGTCGCTTAAACGGCCGTCGTTGGCGAAATGGCCGATCGCAGGATTTGCGTGCCAGGGCGGCATGCGCTGTTCGCGCACTACCTCGTCGATCATCGGCGCCCAGCCCGCGACTTCCTCGTAGTTCGACAAGCTGAACGGCGCGATCTCTCCTTCGCGGTGGCAACGGACGCAACGATCCTGGAACAACCGCGCGATCTGGTTCGAGAAGGTCACCGGCGACGCTTCGTCGGCAGCTTGCACGCGGCCGATCAGGCAGCCCGGCGCCCGGGTGACCGGCACCGCCACTTCGTTGCCGGCAAGCAACTGGTCGATCGCCTGGACAAGCTCGCGCTCCGCCGCCTCCTTGCGCTGATAGCCAACGCCGGTCTGAAAGCCGTACTGATCGTCAATGCGGCCCCGATAGCGCACCACGCGTTGGCCGTCGAGCACGAACGCCTCGGGTGTGCGCTCGGCGCGAAACTGGTCGGCCACGCCGTTGCCCGAGTCTTTCAGAAACGGGATCGTCATCTGGTAGGCGCGGGCGAAATGCGACATCTCCGCCAGCGAATCCTGGGCGTTGGAATCGACGGCCAGAAACACCACGCCGCGCTTGCCGTACTCTTGCGAAAGCTCTGAGAGCCGCGGTGCATACAACTTGGCCAATGGGCATTCCACGCCCATGAACACCACCACGACCACCGGCGCATCGCGTAACTCAGCCAGCGAGTATGTCACACCTTGCAAATCCCGCAGTTCAAACTGCTCGACCGCGTGACCCACCGCCGCCGGCTGTTGCGGCGTGGCGGCGACAACCGGCATTCGGCACAAGCCGAGGATCAGACCTGCAGACGCCAAGACCGCCGTGATCATGCTTGTTGGACGCATCACACTCGAGCCTCGCCAATAGTGGGTGGGGTGACCGCATTTCAGTCCTCGTCCGCGCGCCGCGATGATGCCTCGCGCGCACGAGCGAGATCGCTGTCCCTGGTCCGCATTTTGCGTGCCACAAACAGAATCGCCATTCTGTTTATCCGATGAAAATGCTATAACTATCTGTTACACAATGCTTTATATCCAATGCCTTGTCGCCGTCTGCGTACACAATGGCTCTGCCGGGCCGACTCAGCGCTCCTGCCGGCACACCCGCACAAAGCGCGCGGTGCGTCATGGCACAGTTGGCCGCCGCGCCACGCACCACTGAGCAATCCGCTTACGCAGGACTCCGCCGTCGACACTACATCGACGCCTGCGGTCGCCGCGGGGAAATCCCCGCCCAAGCGTGTGAAAACCGTGGGCGCTTCTGTTAGAGTCGCCAAATAGCAGCTTTCCGAACTGATGGGCCGGCCGAATGCCAAAAGGGAATCGATTGACTGAGTTGCGCTCGCAGCTTGACCTCGTGCGAGACGTGCTGGCGGGATATGCCGAGCGAGGCGTTTTCCGTGGATTCAGCGCCGGCCCGGTGCATGGCCGCAAAGCCGTGTTTAGAATGATCTGGCATCGCAACCGAGCGTTCGATCTGGTTGTCGATTTGGAAACCGGCAGATTGCGCTTCGGGAATTTGTTACCTAACGTACCGGCCGACTCGGCCATGTACCGCGAGTTGAAAGCATTTGTCAAATCGCGCCACGCCGACAACCTGCCGGAGCATCGCCGGATCGACACGAGCAAAGCGCACGTTCGACCGTACAATCGCCAAGGAAGCGTTTCACTTGTGCTTACCATGAAAGACGGCGATTGCGAATACGGCGCGCGAAAGCTGATCCACCTGGTACACGAGATCTTCCTGTCGTTTTTGACCGAAGGTCGCTGCCTGGAGTACATGGTGGAAACGTTCGACCTCGATCCCGATCGCATGTGACGTTCACCGCTTGCCACGGATTGCCGCGGAACCTTCGACGCCCGAGGAATTTCATGTCGCCACGAGTACTGGTCCTGGTTTTCGTTTGCCTGCTGCTCGGCGCCCCAGCGACGTTCGTCACGCGCGGCGCCGCTGCCACTCAAGATGACAACGGCCGCTTGACCGAAGAACAAGTCAAGCAACTTAAGAATCCAATACCGTTCAGCAAGGCCTCGATCGCCAAAGGCCTGATCCTTTATCGGCGCGACTGCGTCGAGTGCCACGGCGCCGATGGCAAGTCGCAAGTCGACGTGATTGCCAATGCCACCGACCTGACCGAGCCCAAGTATTGGAAAAGCGGCATCACCCAAGGCGAAGTCTTCCGCAGCATCCGCGACGGCGCCGGCGATTCAATGCCGCCGTTCAGCGACACGATCGAAAAGGAAGAGGACCTGTGGCACGTCGTCAATTACGTCATTAGTCTCTGGCCCGAGGATGCTCGGCCCAAGCTCAATGATGCCGCCGCCAACTGACCGCACGCCCGCACCAGCCAATCCAGGAGTTGCCCGATGAAGACCAACGCCAGGCCCCAGGCCGCCAAACAGCCCGACCCCACGCGCCGCTCGTTTCTGCTCTCTTCCGCCGCCGGAGCCGGCGCCGTCGTGGCTGGTGTCGTTGAAACGGCCCGGGCACAATCCGATGCCACCAGCATTCCCTCGATCACCATTCCCCAGCAAATCCCCGACTCGGTCAACGAGGCGCCCAAGCCCGGCTCATTCGAAGGACAAGGAATGACCGGCGCCGAGGTGTTCGCCCAACTGTGCAAGCAGGAAGAGCTGGCCGCGTTGTTCTGTTGCCCCGGCAACTACACGGTCATCAACGCCATCGCCGCGGCCGGCGTGCCGGCCTTTGGTGGACGCACCGAGGGCGCCATGTGCGCCGCCGCCGACGGCTTCTCGCGCGC
>JBGSYQ010000054.1:0-2166 GCA_041750795.1 Pirellulales bacterium
GCCGGCGCCGCGCCCCAGCACGCCGCGCTCGGCCCGCACTTTCCCCCCACAGCCAAGCAGGTGATCTATCTGCACATGGTCGGCGGTCCTTCGCAAATGGATCTGTTCGACTACAAGCCGCAGATGCAGGAATACTACGACAAAGACCTGCCCGACTCGGTGCGCATGGGCCAGCGCCTCACCACCATGACCTCCGGCCAGAAGCGCTTTCCCATCGCCCCCTCGAAGTTCAAGTTCGCCCAGCACGGCAACAGCGGCATGTGGGTCAGCGAGCTCTTGCCCAACCTGGCCAAAAGCGTCGACGACATCTGCTTCATCCGCAGCATGCACACCGAGGCCATCAACCACGAGCCGGCCATCTCCTACCTGCAAACCGGCAACCAGATCACCGGCCGACCCTGCCTCGGCTCCTGGCTGTCGTACGGTCTCGGCTCGTTGAACGACGACTTGCCCACGTTCGTCGTCATGGTCGCCAAACCCACCAACACCGAGCAGGTGCAGGCCATCTCCGCCCGCCTCTGGTCCAGCGGCTATCTGCCCGGCGTCCACGCCGGCGTGTCGTTCCGCACCGCAGGCGATCCGATCCTCTATATCAACAACCCGCCCGGAGTCACTCCCGACGTGCGCCGCGCCACGCTCGACGGCCTGCGCTCACTCAACGAGCTCAACTACAACCAGGTGGGCGATCCCGAAACGCACACCCGCATCCAGCAATACGAACTGGCGTTCCGCATGCAATCGAGCGTGCCGGCCCTGACCGATTTGAGCGACGAGCCGGAATGGATCGACACGCTCTACGGCGACGCCGTGCGCAAGCCGGGCACGTTCGCCAACACCGCCCTCTTGGCGCGGCGGATGGTCGAACGCGGCGTCCGCTTCGTGCAAGTCTATCTGAACAACTGGGACACGCACTCCAACGTCGCCGGACGACTGCCCGACCAGTGCCGCGATATCGACCAGCCCTGCCACGGGCTGATCCAAGATCTCAAGGCACGCGGACTGTTCGACGAAACGCTGATCATCTGGGGCGGCGAATTCGGACGCACCATCTACTCGCAGGGCGGCCTGACCAAGGAAAACTACGGCCGCGATCATCACCCGCGCTGCTTCACCATGTGGATGGCCGGCGGCGGCGCCAAAGGGGGCGCCATCCACGGCGAGACCGACGACTTCTCCTACAACATCGTCAAAGACCCCGTGCAGGTGCGCGACTTCCACGCCACCGTGCTCAAGCTGCTCGGCTTCGACCACGAGCGCTTCAGCTACCGCTTCCAAGGCCTCGACCAGCGGCTAACCACCGTCGAGCCCGCCAAAATCATTCCCGAACTGCTGGCCTGAAATTCCCGGCCACGCCCCAGGAACAACTCAAAAATAACTTCTCCGCATCTTCCCTCGCCCCTTGCGGGAGAGGGTAGGGTGAGGGGTTAGAGAATCAGGAAGTTGTTTTTCGGTCGCCCCTTAGCGGTCCAGCCACGCCACAGGTGCCACTGGTGGCGGCAGCCATCAGTGCCGTCGGGCTCCGTTGCCCGTATGGCCCGTTGTTGAATCGCACTGGCGGTGTGCGCCACCAGTGGCACACGACCAGGCACGGAAGTTATTTTTGAGTCGTTCCCCGCCGGACCGGCCACACCATCGACGCGCCAAACGCCCCACGTTGCACGCCCATCCCTCATCAGTACAATGACGGGTGGATAACCCCCGCGGGCAGAAGGGAGGGTCGTATGCGTCGGAAACTGCTCTGCTGCGCCTTGCTCGGCGCCTGCCTGGCTCGCGGGCCCCTGCCGGCCAAGGCGCAAGTTAGCCTGCCGTTGGACAAGCCCGCCGCGGCGCCGACAGATTCGTCAAATGGCTCGCCAAAAAGTTCATCGGTGCATCGCCCGAATCCGCCGGGCCGCTCGGTGATCAAGCCGCATCACGAAGCGGCCGACCCGCGCACCGACGGCGATGCAGCCTCGGCCTTCTCCTGGTACTCCTATACCTTCGGCGATGGTCGGGGCGGACGCGGCTATGCCGCCGGCTATTCGTCGTACCGCCGCTGGTCCGAGTCGACGCGTCCGGGCGAGGCCGCAGCGACCGCGCCGGACAGCGACGAGAAATCGCACGCGCTGCGTATCGAAGCGCCCACGCTCAGCACGGCCGCAGCGGCCCGCAGCGAGAAGGCCGTCA
>JBGSYQ010000055.1:0-3181 GCA_041750795.1 Pirellulales bacterium
TCGCTGCCGCCACTGCCGCCACCACCACCGCCGGTGTCGCTGCCACCACCACTGCCGCCACCACCGACGGCGCCGGAGATGGAACTGGCCGAGTTGGAAAAGCTAGAGGCAACATTGCCGCCCAGCGTGCGGACGGAGGCCGCTGCGACCGCCGCAATGACGCTTATCATTACGGCGTACTCGACCGCTGTGGGACCGTCGTCGGCGGAAAGAAAACGGCGAAGTGCAGAGAAATGTTTCATCATCGTGAACCGTAGCTCACATCCGCCAGCCAGGCAAATTACCACCGGGCAGCCAATTCACGATGAGCCGCTATGTATCGCAGAAAATCCGCGCCGAATGCACCGGTTAGAAGAAACGCAACGAACCGACCGGCACCCATCCCCTCGAGCGCTAGGGCCGGTGAAATGCAGCGATGAGACGCGCGACGCGGCGGCTCAGTTGGCGCGGGCGATTTCTTGGGTGAGATAGTCGAGGGCTTTTTGCAGTTGCAGGTCGACGAATTTGGCGGGACCTGCTTCTTGCGCTTCGGATTTGGACTCCGCGGCCGACGGCGAATCGACGGCGGGCCCGTCCCCTTCGGTTGGCCCGTCCCCTTCGGTTGGTTTGTCCGCCTCGATCGGCCGGTCGTCAACCGGCTTTGATTCCGCCGGCCTGGCCTCGCTGGACTCCGGCGATGGTTTCTTAGCTTCGGATTCCACGGCCTTGGGATCGTCAGCTTCGGATTCTTCAGCTTTGGGATCCTCGGGCTTGCCGGCTTCTTCCGGCTTCGCCTCCGCGGGCTTTTCCTCGTCCGGCTTGGCCTCCTCCAGCCTCGTCTCGGTGGGCTGCGCTGCTTCGGAAGGTTGGGCTTCGCTGGCGACTGCGTCCGAGGGCGGCTCGTCTTTCGGCTCATCGCGATGGCCGGGCACGATGTCGCGATCGCGCCGGGCCAAAATCAACTCTTCGGTCTGACTGCGATTGAGCGACAATTCGAAGCCGGCGTCGGGGATGACGCCCCATTCGTCGCCGTCCTTCGAATCGGGGAAGCGGTGGATGTTTTTGCCGCTGGGCCGATGGTAGCTGGCAGTCGTGAGCTTCAGTGCGCTTTTGCCGCCTTCCAACTCGATGACGTTTTGCACGCTGCCTTTGCCCCAGGTGCGCTCGCCGATCACCACGGCCCGTTTGTGATCCTGCATGCAGGCCGAAAAGATCTCGCTGGCGCTGGCGCTATAGTGGTTCACCAGCACGGCCATGGGGAAACCCTCGAACGTGCCCTTCTTTTCGGCCTCCCAAGAGCGCTCGACCGTGTTGCGCCCCTTGGTGCTGACGATCCGGCCACTGGGAATGAACAAATCGCTGACTTCAATGGCCGAGGTCAACAGTCCGCCCGGGTTGAATCGCAGGTCGACAATCAGTCCGCGCATGCCATTGTTTTGTAGTTCTACGAGTGCCTTTTTCAAATCGGCTGCCGTGTCGCGACTGAAGGCGGTGATCCGCACATAGCCGATCTTGCGATCGTGGTCGAGCATGAAGTCCCATGCATCGTTGGGCTTGCGACGGTCTCCCAACACCGTTTCGATGTGGACCCATTCGCGGGTAATCGAGAGAGGCTCTTTCTTGATCGAGCCGGGGTGCTGGATCACCAGCGAGACCTTGCTGCCGGCCTCGCCCTTGAGCTGCTTGACGGCCTCGTCGATGGAGATTCCGGCCGTGCTCTGGCCGTTGATTTCCAAAATCAGGTCGCCGGCCAGCATGCCCGCACGATAAGCGGGGGTGCCCACCAGCGGGCTGATCACTTTGAGCTGCCCTTTTTCGACGCCGATTTGGATGCCGATGCCGCCGAACTGGCTTTCAACCGTGCTCTTGAAGCGGCCAATGTCATCCGGACGGATGTAGTTGGAATAGGGATCGAGCTTGTTGAGCACGCCCTGGATGGCGGCTTCCATCAGCTCTCTGCGGCTGATGTCTTTGACGTAGTTCCGCTCGACCTGATCGAGCGTATCGGCAAAAATCTGATACAGTTCGTAGTCGTCCTCGATCTGCTTCTTCGAGTCTTCGGCGACGGCCGGAAGAACGACAATTCCCAGGCCAAGCCCCAGAATCAGGATGACGAGCATCCAGCGACGACGTTGCATCGATCGGCCTCCAATAACCGCACAAAGTGGCCCGGAATACGCCGAAAAAGCGGCACGACAACCGCGAGCGCTTCGTGAGCCACAACTTCCACCGGCAACTGACAGCCGCGTGCAGCACCCCAGCCGTGGCCGGGTGGTTGGCCCACTTTACTCAAACTCTAGTATAGGCACCACTTGCGCAAGCGGCAATAACGACTTGGGACGGTATCCGCACGCTACTGCAATGCCCCGTTCGGCAGGCGCACGTGGTGAACGACCGCCGGGGGCACGTTTGGCCACACCCAGTCGTAGCGGAACTCGTGCGGCTCGAGCACCTTCGATAATGCCCGGCCGATGCCTTGCAGACGGGCTTTTTCCTCGCCGCTGCTGACGACCGCCCGAGCACGGCGAATGGCCAGATACTCGAAAAACGACAGCGTGCCGCCCGGCCGCAAGAGGTGCATCAGCACGTCGAGAATGTGCTCCACGTCGGCCACCGAGAAGTTGTTGAGCGGCAGCCCCGAAACGATCACGTCGTAGGGCTCGCCGCTGGTGAGGGCTTCGATTCGCTGGTGCAGCACGCGGCAGCGCGGTGCGACGCGGCGAAAGCACGCTTCCGATGCGAAACGTGCGTTGAGCCGTCGCACGAACTCGTCGTTGAGCTCCACCAGGTCGAACGTGTCGCAGTCACCCAACCGGCGCACAATCTGAGCCGTGACGGCGCCGGTGCCGGGCCCGACTTCCAGCACGCGGCGCGGCTGATCGTCGACGCCGACATAACGCGCCAAGGCACGGCCCAGGAACCGGCTGCTGGGCAAAACAGACCCGGTGGTGTGAAACTGCTGGCGGAACTGTCGCCAGAAAACGCGTTGATCGTGAAACCATGCCGCCATGCGAGCGTTGTATCCGGCCGGCGCCGCGCGCTCAAGGTGTCGTTGGAGGTTAGGCTGGAGGCTGGAGGCTGGAGGAAAGGAAAGGAAATCGGGCAAGCGGCGATCGGCAATCAAAAAGCGGTTTGTTGGAAATCATTGTTTTGGCTGGGGTTTTTGGTGGGTTGGTGGGATTTTGGTGCTGGTGGGTACAAA
>JBGSYQ010000056.1:0-1930 GCA_041750795.1 Pirellulales bacterium
GGCCGACGACCAGCGTTTGCTTTGCCAGCCCCATGGGCACCAGCAACGGCGCCAGCTCGTAGGGGCGGCCGGTGAATTCCTTCCGCTCGACCAGCGCGCGAATCGCGCCGGCCAGCGCGGCGTCGACGTCGGCGGCCGCTCCCCCCAGTGGCGCATCCTCATAAACTCCCACCACCACGGCGTCGGCCGCCGCTTCGCCGATGCGCGTTTGAGTCGCCTTGATTTGCACGAAGTGCCGCCTTTCTGACGTGGGCCGGTGAATCGCAAGGGCCCATTTTAGCGGCCCGGTTGCCGTTGGCCCAGCGGTCCGGTTAGAGATGATCGATTCAGCGCGAATAACGGCCGGCGCCGTTCGGCATGCCGCAATCCGCTCTTCCAAGCGGCGCGCGTTGGCGCGTAAGCTAGCCGATGGCCGGGGCGATGGTTTCACGCCGGCAATCCCGATCCGAATCCTCTGCCGCAACCCGCATGGGCTATCGCAACCTGCAAGATTGTCTGCGCGACCTGCAAGCGACCGGCCAACTCGTGCGCATCGAGGAGGAAATCGATCCGTATCTCGAGGCGGCCGAGATCCATCGCCGCGTATTTCGCGCCGGGGGGCCGGCGCTCTACTTCGCACGAGTCAAAGGCTGCCGCTTTCCGATGGCCAGCAATTTGTTCGGCACCATGGACCGCGTGCGCTACCTCTTTCGCGACACACTCGACACCGTCCGCAATCTCGTGGCGGCGCAGGGCGATCCGGCCGCGATCGCCAGGCATCCGCTGCGCAATGCCGGCCTGGTGCGGGCGCTATGGCACATGCTGCCGAAACAGGTCTCGCGCGGGCCGGTGCTCTCGGCCACGGCGTCGATCGGCGAGTTGCCCCAGTTGCAGTCCTGGCCTGACGACGGCGGCGCGTTTGTCACTTTGCCGCAGGTGTACACTGAAGATCCCGAGCGGCCCGGCGTGCGGCGCTCGAACTTGGGCATGTATCGCGTGCAGATTTCGGGCGGACAATACCGCGCCAACCAGGAAGTCGGCTTGCATTATCAGATCCATCGCGGCATCGGCGTACACCATGCGGCGGCCATCCGCCGCGGCGAGCCGTTGCGCGTGAATGTCTTCATCGGCGGCGCGCCGGCCATGAACGTGGCCGCGGTGATGCCTTTACCCGAAGGACTGAGCGAGCTGTCGTTCGCCGGCGTGCTGGCCGGGCATCGCATTCCCATGATCGCGCACCGGGGACCATTGCCGTTCTATGCCGAAGCCGATTTTTGCATCAGCGGCGTCGTGCAGTCCGGGCGCACGTTGCCCGAGGGACCGTTTGGCGATCACTTGGGCTACTACAGCCTGGCCCACGACTATCCCGTGTTGCAGGTCGAGCGGGTGACGCATCGGCCCGGCGCGGTGTGGCCGTTTACGGTCGTGGGGCGGCCGCCGCAGGAGGACACGATGTTTGGCCAGTTGATCCACGAGATTACCGGGCCGATCATCCCCCGCGTGATCCCCGGCGTTCACGGCGTACACGCGGTGGATGCCGCCGGCGTGCATCCGCTGTTGTTGGCCATCGGCAGCGAGCGCTACACTCCGTACAACGAGTTGCGGCGGCCGCAGGAATTGCTCACCGCGGCCAACGCCATCCTCGGGCAAGGGCAGCTTTCGCTGGCCAAGTATCTTTGGATCGCGGCCCGCGAGGACGACGCGCAGCTCGACGTACAGGACGTCGCGGCCATGTTGCGGCATGTGCTGGCTCGGGTCGATTGGACGCGCGACCTGCATTTTCAAACCTGCACGACCATCGACACGCTCGACTATTCGGGCCAGGGGATCAACGAGGGCTCGAAGCTGGTCGTCGCTGCCGTCGGGTCGCCGCGGCGCGAGTTGCCGAGCGAGCTTCCGCCGCTGACGTTGCCTGCGGGATTCGGCCCGGCGCGCGTCTGCTTGCCGAGAT
>JBGSYQ010000057.1:0-5043 GCA_041750795.1 Pirellulales bacterium
CTGCGTTGCCACGCACCAGGCCGCCGGCGCGGGGCGCGACGACGAACGCCTGCCATAGAGCGTAAGCGGAAAACGGCTCGCTCCGATTCCATGGCGCCAGCGAGAGCATCCGCGCCAGGGGGCAATATCCCACGGTGATCATGGCAGTGGTGCCAGCCAGTTGCACGGCGTGAAGCCAGGCCATATAGGGCGCGGCGCCAGCGAACAGCAGCACCAGGAATGCCAGCCGAATTTGCACGGGCAGCGGACGCCACGATCGCAGATACGCGTAGTAGCCGGCCGACATCCCGCCCGAGAGCGCCACGGCGATCGGCAGCGCCCACGCCACTCCGCTCAGGGATGCCGCCAGCAGCGGCACCGTGGCCGTCCAATGCCACCAACTGGGATCGCTCAGCACGCTGAAGTCGATTCGCTTGTTCGTCATCGTTGAATCCTCTTGTCGTTCTAAGCCTTGCGGTCAGGCGGTTTTCGTCTAGTTGTTCGTCGACACGGTTTCCGGCTGCACGCGCGCACTGGGAGTGACGCGTGGCACGAACATTGGCACGTCGCGCCGGTAAGTCTCGTAGTGGTGGCCAAAGTGGGCGACCAGGTCTCGTTCTTCGACCATCGCCGCCGCCACCATGTAGATCGTCAGCACGCCAGCGAACAGCAGGTGCCCGACGGTCATCGTCGGCGTGGCCCAGAAGGCCAGCGCCCAGCCCAGGTAGAGCGGGTGCCGCACGTAGCGATAAGCCATGCGCGCTTGAAACGGCAGCGAGGTGTAATTCCGCCCGCGGAAGTGCAGCCAGACCTGCCGCGTGCCGAACAGATCGAAGTGATCGATGATCAGCGTGATCGCCGGCACGGTCAGCCAGCCGGCGGCAAACAGCGCCCAGGCCACAGCGCGGGCCGCGGGCTGTTGAAGGTCCCACACGACGGCGGCCATCGGCTGCCACAGCCACATCACCACCACCGTGACGATGCAAGACGCCAGCACGTAGGTGCTGCGTTCGATGGGCTGCGGCACGATTCGCGTCCACGCGCGTTTGAAGGCCGGTCGAGCCATCACCGAGTGCTGCAGTGCAAAGAGCAGCAGCAGGCCGAGGTTGATCGCGACGGCCGTGGCGCCCGCGGTCGCCACCGGCGCATCGATGGACTTGGGCACCAGCAAATTGCCGACGAAGCCGGCCATGTAGGCGTAGACGGCCAGGAAGAGTACGTGGCAGGTGACGCCATAACCAAAGTACAACCAGCGTTTCATAGTCATGCTCCTCGCAATCGGGTTTCATCGTGCCTCTTGGCTATCGACTATTAGACCTCGCAGCGCAAGGCAGGTTCAGTTGACTTGTGGTACACTCGGGGGTTGACTTGTGGTACACCGCGGGCGGACGCAACGGCTGAATCGACGAGAACGCCCGAGAATCGACGAGAACGCCCGAGAAATGGCGCAAGGCAGGCTAGCGCATATCAGTCGATGAAGCGGTGGTATCGCCCCATCCAGTAGGGCAGCAGGATGGCGGTGCCGTCGTCGCGGCCGCGGCCGTTGGAGCCACCGTCGAGCCCGTAGGGGTTGCCGTTCCACTTCATCACGCGGCGCTCGGAGACCGGCAACACGCGGTCGGCAGTGGCGCGATCGAAACGATCGGTGCGCACCGGGCCGATGTCCCGCCGATCGCTGTTGATGACGCGCCAGTGGCACGTGTCGGGCGACACGTCGCGCAGCCACTGGAGGCTCACCTCGTGGTCATACTCGGCTGGGTCGACCAGCGCTTCGCTGGGCCGCTTCAGCGGATCGCGCCACTGGTTGGCTTGCAGCGCGGCGCCGTAGATGAAATTGAACAGCGGGCTGCCCTCGGGGCGCTCGATCAACCACGAGCGGCGGATGCTGGCCATGTACAGCGTGCGCAGGCGTTCGTCCTGCTCCAGTACCACCAGCGGATAGTACGACAGAAACGCCAGCTCGTCGTCACTGTGATTGACGAACTCCGGCGGCCAAACCTGCTTCTGCTGCACGGTGTTGGTGGCATAGGCATGCTGCTCGATCAACTCCTTGAGCATCTCCGTATAGCGCGGTTTGCCGACGATGGCTTCGGCGACTTTCAGGTGCGAGAGGATTTCCAGCGAGTTGAGCCCACGATCGCCGATGCGGCGCAGCGTGTGGTTGAGCGCGGCCGGCGACCACTCGCCCCAGGTGGTAGGTTTGCCCGGCGGGCCGACGTAGTTCAAGCGGTGATCGAGGATGTGATCGGTGATCCGCTCGACGTAGGGGCGAATCTCTTGCTTCTCCGCATCGTCGGCAGCCACGGCATAATAGATCCAATAGGCGAAGTAGTGGCCCACCACTTCGTCGCTGGAGGTGTCGCCTTTCCACCACCACTTGTCGTCGGCCGAGCGATGCCATTCGCCGTGATAGGTTTGTTGCGGTTCGTCGATGGGGACCACGCTGCGGGCGCAGAAGCCGGGAATGCCGGTGATGCGTTCGAGAAACATCAGCGCTTCGAGCGAGCGACGGGCATTCCTCTTGGCCGACGCGTCGCCGGTGACGGCATAGCGAAACGCTTCGGCGGCGACGTACATGCTGGTCCACAGCCCGTCGTTGTCGTTGGAACGTTGCGAGTGGCCGGAATCGAGATTGCCCGCTTCCTGCAAGTGGATCTCCCCGACGAAGCCGCGCAGGACGTGATATTTTTGCAGCGCGTCGTCGATCCAGAGCATCTTGACTTCGAGCTTCGCTTGGCGCTGCGCCAACCGGCCGATTCCGCCGTCGGTCAGCACCAGCGCGTCTCCGCGCCCGTCGACGGCGACGTCGTGAACCACGTCGCCCGGCAACCAGCGGCGCGAATGGAACAATCGCCAGCGATCGGCGCCGGGCATCAGTACCATTGCGCCGCGCGGGGCCGCCGCCCACAGCGCGCCCTCGGCCGTGCGAACAGCGGCCAACAGCTCGGCATACGGAGGCGTGGGTTCGCTTGAGGCAAGGGCACTGAGCTGGTCGGTCGAAAGTCGCTGGCCGTGCGTGGCGGGCAGCGTTTGCCCTTCGACCGGCTCGGCAATCCAGGCGGAATACGAATCGTCGGCAGCGGTCAACAACAGCAGCGAACAGACCAGAGCGTGCACCATGGCAGGGGGACCTCGGCGGG
Organism: Pirellulales bacterium; assembly: GCA_041750795.1. Classification (GTDB taxonomy): domain Bacteria; phylum Planctomycetota; class Planctomycetia; order Pirellulales; family PALSA-1355; genus JTS-RE94. The sequence goes on from JBGSYQ010000057.1 coordinate 3,120, forward strand.
GGAAACCTGGGGGCGGGATTCGGTGCGGTTGGCTCTCTCTATAGGTAGTTCGATCCAGCGCGGTCTGCAAGGGAAAACGGGCCATGGCGAGCGCAAAACACTGATGCCGCCGGCCAGGCAGGAAGTCGATGCGACGCGACGCGCTTACGGTTCGCCGAAAACAAGTCGGCCTTCCTTGAAGGTGGCGACGACCCGGATGTCCTTGATCCGATAGCGATCGGTCGTGAGCGGGTTTTTGTCGAGGATGACAAAATCGGCCAGCTTGCCCACTTCGATCGAGCCCTTCGTGTCTTCTTCGAAGTATTGATGCGCGGCGTTGATGGTCAACGCTTCGATGGCCACCAGCGGTGTCACGCGCTGGGCCGGCCCGAGCACTTCGCCTGCGCGCGTGACGCGCGTCGTGGCCGAATAGATCGTGAACAGCGGATCGAGCGGCGTGACGAGAAAGTCGGTGTGGTTGGTGAATCGCAGGCCCTTGGCGGCGGCCGCGTTCATGGGACTGAGGAATGCGGCGCGGCGGTAGCCCAGGTTGCGAATGTGTTCGTCGCCCCAGAAGAAGGCGTGATTGGTGAAGAACGACGGCATCATGCCCAGCCGGACGTATTCGTCGAGCTGATCTTCGCGCACGAACTGCGAGTGGACGACAATCGGCCGGCGGTCCTTGGTGTCGGCGCCGGCGGCGGACTGGTGAGCCTGAATGACCATGTCGATGGCGGCGTCGCCGTTGGCGTGCGAATAGACCTGCACGCCGTGCTGGTAGCAGAGCTTGTAAACGTCGTCGATCATTGGCTGCGTCATGTTCGGCTCGCCGCGCCACATCGACTGGCCGGCCGGTCCGGGCGTCAACAGCGGCAACGTCCAATAGGCGGTCTTGCCTTGCGGAGAGCCGTCGGTCACGCACTTGATGCCGCCCAGCTTGAGCCGCTTGTCGTAGCGGCCAAACGTGTTGCCGGGCTGCCCGACGATCTGCCGCGCCGCGGTGAACAGCGGCAGGCTGACGACGTCGAGAAACAGCCGGTCCTCGGCTGCGGCCTTGCGCAGCAGCGCCAGATCGGCCGGCTGCGTGGCGCCATCCTGCACCGTGGTATAGCCGTGGCGCGCGTACTCGTCCTGGGCCGGTTTGAAGGAGGCCAGTTGCGCGTCGACGGTTGGCTTGGGCAGCGCGGCCACGATGGCCAGGAAGGCGTTCTCCATCACCAGGCCGGCCGGCTCGTTCGAACCCGGCTTGCGCAAGATGACGCCTCCCGGCGGCGTCTTGGTGTTGGCGTCGATTCCCAGCTTTTTGAAGGCCGCCGAATTGAGCACGCAGCCGTGCAGCGAGACGTGCAGTACCAGCACCGGGTTGTCGGGGAACGCGGGATCGAGATCGTCGCGCGACAGCATTCCGGCTTTGCCCATGGTGCTGGGATCGTAGCCGTAGCCGACAATCCACTCTCCGGCGGCCGGCTTGAGACGGGCTTGCAACTTTTTCAGCTCGGCGACCAGCCCCGCGATGTCCTGCACCGTGCCGACCGGCGGCGCCGAGACGTTGGCCCAGTGGGTCACCATCAGCGCGTTGATGAAATGGCTGTGCGGGTCGATGAAGCCGGGCAACAGCGTGCGCCCGGCCAGATCGACGACGCGCGTGCCGTCGGCGCGGTGCTGCAACACGTCGGCGGCCTTGCCCACCGCCACGATCTTGCCGTCGCGCACGGCGACGGCTTCGGACGAGGGATGCTGGCGATCGACCGTGATGATGTCGCCGCCGTGGATGATCAGGTCGGCGGGGTCCGCGGCGCGCGCCGCCGTGCCATGCAGCCACAGCGCAGCCAGACACGCGGCCATTCGCAGGGATCGCGTCATGCGTTGCATCCTTGCCTGGACAGTCCTGTCAGCCACGAAACCCGTCGAGCCGGCTGCGCGGATCAGGACGCCGCGGCGTCTT
>JBGSYQ010000058.1:0-1880 GCA_041750795.1 Pirellulales bacterium
CCAGCGCGGCCATGCGGCCATTGCGCACCGTCGAGCCCGCCAGCGGAATCCAGGCAATCATTCGGCCGCCGGTTCCACCTCCCAGCCACGCAGCGCCGCGCGACGAAAGCCACGCTAAGCCGGTCGCGACCACTAGCGCCAGCGGCGGGATCCAGCCGACGATCACCGTACGACCGGTCGCCGGAATGGGCACCGAACGGTTGGCCCACTGACCAATCTGGGCGACCACTGTCCAAAACGGCGGCGGGTTGCCCTCGTACACTCCCAGCATCGCGGGCACGACTTGCGCAAGCACCAGCCAGAAGGCAAAATAGGCCGCGACCATTAACACCAGCGGATAGAGCAGCGCCAGCCAGATCGAGCGGCGGATTTCTTGCAGGTTGCGCGCGCTGGCGGCCAGGGACTCAAGCGCCGCGGGCAACCGGCCGGCGCGAATCCCCGCGGCGACCACGGCACGATAGATGGGCGGGAAATCGGCTTGCGACTCGTCGAGCGATTGCGGCAGCGACTTGCCTTGGGCGACCGACCGACCCAGTTGGGCAGAAAACCGACCCAAACGGCCGCGCACGCTACGTCCCAAGCCCGACAGTCCCATCTCCAAGGGCACGCCGGATCGCACGAGCGCGGCGATTTCGTCGTTGAGCGCAACGAGTTCGTCCAGCGAGATGTTGCCAGCCACGGTCTGCTCTCGGTTGAAACGCCGACGCGGCCGCCCCTTCTCTGTTCGCTGGGGTCGCCGCCCCCTCATGGAAGTGCCAAGCGTCAGTATACCGGCCCAAGCGAGCGCGAATCCAGTTTTAAGCCGAAGGAATTCGCGAAAAACCGAGCACGCGGCGCACTTCGGCCGGGCTGGTGATGCCGGAGTCGACTGCCGTAAGCGCCCGGCTCCAGCGGTCGATCATGCCGCCCTCGATGGCGAGACGCTCGATTTCGGCCACGTCGGCCCGCCGCAGAATCGCAGCCCCGAGCGGCGCCTGATCGAGCGTGAGCATCTCGGCCAGCACGGTGCGCCCGACGTAGCCCGTGCCGCCGCACTCGGAGCAACCCACGGGAACTCGTGCTCTGTCTATGGCAAGCCCGCACAGTTCTTCGGTCGCAACGGCATCGCGAGCGCAGCCACACAACCGCCGCACCAGGCGTTGAAAGATGACCGCGCGGACTCCGCCGCGCAGCATATACGGCTCGATGCCGGTATCGAGCAGGCGGCCGACGGCCTCCGACGCGCTGCCGGAGTGAAACGAGCTGAGCACAAGCTGACCCGTGAGCGAGGCTTGCAGGGCGACTTCGGCCGTGGTGGCGTCGCGAATCTCGCCGATCATGATCACTTCTGGATCCTGGCGCAGCACGCTGCGCAGCCCGCAGGCCAAGTCAAAGCCGGCATGCGGATTGACTTGCGATTGCGTCACGCCGGGAAGCGCCATCTCGATGGGATCTTCGAGCGTGACAATGCTGCGCATGGACGGGCCGCAACAGGTCAGATGGTGCAGGCAGGCGTAGAGCGTGGTGGTTTTGCCGCTGCCGGCGGGTCCGCACACCAGGATCGCGCCGGACGTTTCGCCCAATAGCTCCGTCAGCCGGCGAGTGATTTCCTCGGGCAATTGCAGATCGGCCAGCGCGCGAAGCTGCAGCCGGTTGGAGAACAAGCGGACCACGGCCCGCTCTCCGTGCAGCGTGGGAAACGTGCAAACGCGCAGCTCGACGTCGGCGTCGTCGGTGCGCAGGCGACCTTCTTGCGGCACGTCGCTGCGATAGGTCAACAAGTCGGCCATCACTTTGAGCCGAGCGATCACGTTGGCCGCCACGCCGGGCGGATACGTGCCTAAGGGCGCCAGCACGCCGTCCACCCGCCAGCGCAGCTCCAGCCCGTCGGGCGCGGGCTG
>JBGSYQ010000059.1:0-50318 GCA_041750795.1 Pirellulales bacterium
GGCGTGGCTGGCGACGAGTTGGCGGCGCTGATCGGAGCCCGCGGCGAACCGCTGTTTGCCGACGTGACGCGCTGGCCCAACGCCATGCCGCAGTATCACCTGGGACACGGGGCGCTGGTGGCCCAGATCGAACGAACCGCCGCCACGTGGCCGAATTTCTCACTGGCGGGCAACGCCTATCACGGAGTGGGCATCCCCAACTGCATTAGAAGTGGGGAGCAAGCCGCAGAGCAGATCGTCGCAGGGGTGCACGCGATCGCCACGTGTCGGTGAGCTTGGCTTCTCCTACCGCCTCGTCTGAAAAAATTCCTGGTTTCCGGTTGACATCCGGGGGTCGGTCGGCGCATGCTGAGGGTTCGGGAAGAGAGTTTCGCCCTTTGCCGCGCTTTTTGGGTGCGGCCCAAGTCTAATGAATCGCTGACACGTCGCGTTTGCCGCCTCCTGCTGGAGAGACCGCGGCCTCTTGCAACGCGATCGCTACCCTCGTCGAGTCACGTCCGCACGCATTTGCGCGCGGCTCGCCGAACAGGCTGCTGGGGCAATTCATCTGGTGGAAGAAGGGATTTCGAACAATGTCCGTTTTTCGTGTGCTCGTGGTCCTCGCGTCGCTTGCCTTGGTGGCGATCGCCCCCAGGACGCTTGTGGCGCAGACGCCGGTTCCGCAAACCTTGCAGGTGCCGCTCTTCCCGGAATTCGACTTATACGGCAATCAGTTCGAAGTCGTGCAGGCGTACGAGAACGAACTGGGCCAACGAAGCATCACCGCGGGAATCTACGACACGGGTGCATCGGTGGTGACGTTTTCCGTGCTCGATCAGGAGTTCTTTTTCGAGTTCCAAGGTCAGCCGCAGATTCCTACTATCCCCGGAGCGGTCGCCACGGCCGACGCGATCGGCGGATCGCTCCAGGGCAAGGTGTCGGTGGCGGGCAAGATCCTCGCCGCCGGCGCCAGCGCCATCAACATTGACTTTGAGAATTTTACCTTCGACTTCAATCTCACCAATGCCGTTTCCATCGGCGGCATTCAAGCCATGATTGGAACGACCCAGGGATCGCCCCATCTGCCGTCCATCGTGGGAACACCCATCAACGTGCCCACGGCCTCCAATCCGGGCGGATTGGCCACGGTGATGGACCAGTTCGGGTATGCGCTCGATTTAGGCGCTTTGGATCCGGCGCTGGAGGGCATCCTCTTCAACTTTCCCGACGTTCGATTCGAGCCGGCCGGCACAGGCCTCGTGCCCAAGGCAACGACTTACGAAGCGGTGACCATTCCTCTTTCGCTGTTCGGAGTCGACACCACGGGCAATCCCGGCAACGATATTTCGTCGGCCCCCAACCCTCTCCAGAACAACACGGGCGTTAGCTTCACGCCGTCGGGGCCGGGCAGCCCGACGAACGTCCTGGCAGACCAGTCGTTCCTGTTCGACACCGGCGCACAAATCAGCGTCATCTCATCGGCGATCGCCGAGCAGCTTGGTTTGATCGACGTGTTCGGCAATCCGCTCGAGACCCCGTTCGATACGATCGACGTGCGGGGAGCCGGCAACATAGTTTCTGGCCTGAACGGCTTCATTCTCGATACCTTGTCGGTGCCGCGGATCGACGGCGGTCTGCTGGAATTCACCGATGTGCCGGTCTATGTCCTGGACGTCGGCTTCGGCATCGACGGCATCTTGGGCATGAACCTGTTCAACGCGGCGGACTCGTTCGTGTACGACCCGTACAACGTCAATGGTCCCCAGTTTAGCGCACTGTTTCTCAACGATCGCAGCCTGGATTTCGTCATCGAAGAGGCGGGAGCATTCGCGCAGTTCGACGAACTCGAGCTGGCTTTACTCGCTGAACTGGGCATTCGCTACGCGACGGCAGTTCCGCTGTTGCCCGGGATGCACCAGGTGCCGGAGCCCTCGACGCTCGCTTTGGCTCTGATCGGACTGATCGGCCTGGGCGTTGGCTGGCGGCGGAAGTTCCGCTCGCGTTGACGTTCGCGCTTTGGGGGCTCTTCTTGCCGGTGCAGCGGCAGTCGCAAGCCGCCGTGGCACGCGCGAAAAATAGGGAAATCGGGCCAGGCTCGCCACAGGATCGGTCGCATTCGGGCTGGGCGTCGGGTACGATAGCCGATTCGACGCGGCGCCAGTGTGGTCCGCGATCGAACCCACCTGGACCGCTCACCGACATCCGACGTATTTTTGGGGAGTCCCCTGCGCATGAACACCCGTCCCACCTGGTGGTTCCAAGAAGTGAACCGCTATCAATGGTTCGTCCTGATCGTGGCTGCACTGGGGTGGTTGTTCGACACGATGGATCAACAGCTTTTCGCGCTGGCGCGCCAGCCGGCGATGATGGAGTTGGTGCTGCCGGAACGGAGTCCCGGCGTACAGTTGACCGACGAGCAGAAGGCCAGCGACGCGGCCTTGGTCAACGCCTATGGCAGCTATGCCACGTCGATCTTCTTGATCGGTTGGGCCAGCGGCGGATTGGTCTTCGGCGTGATGGGTGACCGCATCGGCCGCGCCAGGACCATGATCCTGACCATCCTGATGTACTCGGTATGCACGGGTTTAAGCGCGCTGTCGGTGGGTTTCTGGGACTTCGCGTTTTACCGATTCCTGACCGGGTTGGGTGTCGGCGGCGAGTTTGCCGTCGGCGTCTCGCTGGTTGCCGAAGTGATGAGCGACCGCGTGCGACCGTATGCCTTGGGTTTGTTGCAGGCTTTGTCGGCCGTGGGAAACGTCTCCGCGGCGCTTATCAGCATGGGTATCGGCTATATAGTTGCTATGGGCACGCTGGAGAGCACTTGGGCCTGGCGCATGATGTTCGTGGTCGGCACGGTACCGGCGCTGTTGGCGCTTTTCATTCGGCGCCGCCTCAAGGAACCCGAGCGCTGGCAGGCCGTGGCCACTGGCGAGATCCACGAGCGACTCGGTTCCTATGCCGAGTTGTTCAGTGATTCTCGCTGGCGGCGGAATGCCATCGTGGGCATGCTGCTGGCGTTTTCGGGCGTCGTGGGCTTGTGGGGCATCGGTTTCTTCAGCTACGACCTGATCGGTTCGGTGATGACCAAGCGCTTCCAGGCCGAAGGCATGTCCGAAACTGATGTGGTCGCCAACGTCGCGTACTGGAAGGGCATAACGTCGATCCTGCAGAACGTCGGCGGTTTTCTCGGCATCTTTGCTTTCAGTTTGATTACGGCGCGAACCGGGCGCAAGCCAGCGTTTGCCGTGTCGTTCATCCTGGCTATGCTCAGTACAGGTATGGTGTTCGCCTTTTTGGACGAGTTCAGCGAAATCTTCTGGATGATCCCGATCATGGGCTTCTGCCAACTGGCGCTGTTCGGCGGCTATGCGATTTACTTTCCCGAGCTGTTCCCCACGCGATTGCGCAGCACCGGCACGTCGTTCTGCTACAACGTGGGGCGCTTCGTGGCCGCCGCCGGCCCCGCGTCGCTGGGGCTGCTGACGAGATACGTCTATCAGGACATGGACGAGCCGCTGCGCTATGCCGGCGTTACCATGTGCGGCATCTTCCTGTTGGGACTCTTGGTGTTGCCGTTTGCGCCGGAAACCAAGGGCCGGCCGCTGCCGGAGTAGTCCGTCAAGGCTATTGCGCCACGCCGTAGAATGGCGCTGCCGAAATGCCCGTGCGCGTGCGAACCAGCTCGACAATGGCGTCGACCTCGGCGTCGGTTAGCGGGCTAACGAAGTCTTCGGCCGGTCGCCGGGCGACGGTATAGATCTGCACCAGCTTGATGGTTCCACCGGCGGCCGTGATTTCGATGAGCCGATCGCAAAACGCGCTCAGCTCGTCGGCCGTTGGGGGCTCGCCGGCGACGCGCATGAACAGCGATTGAATCACCAGCGGTCGCACGCGGGCGGCCTGCGTGATATTGTCCAGGATCTGCCGGAAGGGGATCGGCGTGCGCTCGATCCGCTGATAGTACTCATCGGTGCCGGCTTCGAGCTTGGCCCAGACTTCGCCCAGGTTGGCGTCCAGGATGGCGAGCCCGCGCTGGACGTGCGGGCGGTGAAACATGCTGGCGTTGGTAATCAGCACCATCTTCACCTGATCGAGTCCCAGCCGTCGTTTCACCGCGGCGCAGGCTTCGATCAATTCGTCGAAATTGCGATACGTGGTCGGCTCGCCGTCACCGCTAAAAGCAATGTCGTTCAACCGCCGCAGCGCCGGGGGCGTGCCGGCGAACTCGGGGGTCTGGTAGATCTCGCCCGAGGCGACCAGCCGCAGCAAGGCCTCCAGCTCGTCGAGCAGGGCCTGCGTTTTGACGAACGTGGTCTCGCTCTGGCGCGTGCGGTCGACCTGGCAATAAATGCAGTCGAAGTTGCAGATCTTGTCGGGATTGAGATTCACGCCCACCGAAATGCCGCCCGATCGCCGGCTGAGCACGGGATAGACGAATCGATTCGCGCGGAACGACCGCTCGTGATGCGCGTGGAGCGTTCGAATGGAATCTTTTCCGGTGCTCATGGATGCTCCCATGAACGATTATACGCGAGCGGCCTCGACGAGGTTGCGTCGCCTACACCCGCCGCAGCTCGGTGAATTCGTCCATAGTGACGGTGGTTTGCTCGCCATCGTCTCGTTTCAACACGATCATATCGGCGAACACCTTGTCGTCGGAGCTGCGGCGGAAGGCGACGCCCTGGCGGCGCCGCTCGGTGTGCATCACCGTGCCCACGGTCGTGGTGGTCCAGGACTTGGAGGAGCCGACCTTCACTTCGTGGGTCACTTCGATCCGATCGCCCGGCTTCAGCTCGGAGAACAGTTGTCGCGGGTCGGTTTTGGTTGCCATGGCAGACACCCTCTGGCCTTGCTCACACTTCCTTGGAATTGATCCACGGCATCAGCCGGCGCAGCTTACGGCCGACGTCTTCGATCGGGTGCTCGCGCTCGCGGCGGCGCGTGGCCTTGAACGCCGGGGCGTTGGCCTTGTTCTCCAGAATCCACTCGCGTGCGAACTGGCCGGCTTGAATCTCGTGCAGGATCTTCTTCATTTCTGCGCGCGTCTCGTCGGTGACGATTCGCGGCCCACGCGTGTAATCGCCGTACTCGGCCGTGTTCGAGACGCTGTAGCGCATGTAGTTCAAGCCGCCCTGATAGAACAGGTCGACGATCAGCTTCAACTCGTGCATGCACTCGAAGAAGGCCATCTCGGGCTGGTAGCCGGCTTCGACCAGGGTGTCGAAGCCCGCCTTTACCAGCGCGCTGACTCCGCCGCACAGCACCACCTGTTCGCCGAACAGGTCGGTTTCGGTTTCTTCGGCAAACGTGGTTTCGATGACGCCCGCCCGACAGCCGCCGATACCCTTGGCATAGGCCAGGCCGAGCGCGCGCGAGGTTTCGCTGGCACCTTCGCTCAAGGCGATCAGGCAGGGGACGCCGCCCCCTTTTTCAAACTCGCTGCGCACCAGGTGACCGGGGCCCTTGGGCGCGACCAGCACCATGTCGACGCCTGCGGGCGCTTCGACCTGGCCGAAGTGGACGTTGAAGCCGTGCGAGCACATCAGGACGTTGCCGGGCTTGAGGTGCGGTTTGATCGACTGGCGATAGACGTCGCCTTGCACTTCGTCGGGCAGCAGAATATTGACCAGGTCGCCCTGTTTGGCGGCTTCCTCGGCGCTGAGGGGGTCAAAGCCGTGGCTCTTGGCCAGGTCATAGTTGGCGCTGCCTGGGCGTTGCCCCACGACGACGTTGCAGCCACTGTCGCGCAGGTTTTGGGCGTGCGCGTGCCCCTGCGAGCCATAGCCGATGATGGCGATGGTTTTGCCCTTCAAGAGCGACAGGTCGGCATCTTTCTCGTAATACATCTTTGCCATGCGAAGCACTCCTCGGTCGATTTGCGTGGTTGGATTGGCGGCCGGGCAGCAAAGCCCAGCTTCGGGCGGCTGGAATTGACTCCATCAAGTGGTTGGCGCGGCCGCGTGTTGTTTTTGCCCGCGTACCATAGCGATCCGCCCGGTGCGCACCAGTTCGACGATGCCGAAGGGCCGCATCAGGTCGATGAACGACTCGATTTTCTGTTCCTGGCCGGAGATCTCGACGATGACTTCGTCGGTGCCCACGTCGACGATTCGGCCGCGGAAGATTTCGGCCAGCTCGCGAATCTCGCTGCGGCGGCCCCCCTGTGGAGCGCGGACCTTCAGCAGCATCAGGTCGCGCTCGACGAAATCTTGCGCGCTAATGTCGACCACCCGTACGACGGTGACGACCTTTTCGAGCTGCTTGCGAACCTGCTCCAGCACCGCGCCGTCGCCGACAATGACAAACGTCATCCGCGAAAGATCGGGATTTTCGGTCTCGCCGACCGCCAGGCTGTCGATGTTGTAACCGCGCGAAGCCAGCATGCCCGAGATGTGCGCGAGCACCCCCGGAACGTTTTGCACCACCGCCGACAGAACGTGCCGCATGAGGAACTCCGGCCGCGTGAGCACGGCCTGACAAAAGGACTGGAACCCACAAGGCCCCAACAAGTTAAACCCCCGATCATATCCCCGCCGGCGCAGTGCCACAAGGGACCTGCGAAGTATCGAAAACCGGTGAGAAATCGAGCGGATTGCCAGACTCGCTCGGATTGACCGAGGAACTGCCAACGGTCAGCCGAACCGTTGGGCCGGTCACTCGGACCAGAGCGCGGCAAACCTATGCCCTGCGGCGGCGAACCCAGCAGGCCAGGCCGAGGACGCCTAGCGCGGCAAGCACGATGCTGCTCGGCTCGGGGATGAGCGCCACCGGGGCGTAGGTAGTGACGGTGGCTACGCTGCCGTTGATCACGTTGGCCGTCGAAAGCTGGTATTCCACAGCGTCGGTCTGCAATACGAGCAGCACGCTGCTTGCGCCCGGAGAGAGCACGCCGTTGCCGAAACCGGGCAAGGAGCTGATCGGGTTGATGAACGATTCGCCGATCGTGTCGCCGGCGCCCGTCGAGCGATCGAACAGGGTGGGAATCTGATCGCCCGTGGGCGTTAGATAGTTGGCTTCGACCAGAAAGCCAGAGTAGCCGTTGATGGTGAGCCGTTCGATCGCGTGGCTGCTCGCCAGGTCGTTGGACAACAAGTACGTGAACGTCAGCCCGCCGTAGGGATTGCTGGCATCGCCACTGATGACCGTGGTCGTTAGCGTCCCGCTGAAGGTCGCCGAAGAAAAGGCCAACGGGGCGCCGCCTGCAATGGGTACGCCGCCCACGGGCACCGCGGCGCCGGTCGCAAGATAAGAACCACCGGCGGATAGCGAAACCGCCAACGCTTGCGAGCCGGTGAAAAGAACCACCGCCGCAGCGAGGACCACCCACTTGTAGATTTTCACAAAGAGCCTGCTCTTCTGCTGTTCCAAAGCTGCCAATCAAAGAGGCACATTCGATACAAATTGCCGTCGCATGCAACTTCAATAGGATCGCAAAACAGCCGAGTCCTATTGCGTTCCCGAGTGCGCGAACGCGCATTTTTCAGGAGATTTCGCGTGCGGATTCGGGGGCGGCAGCCGCCGGACGAGGGGAGGGAATGCCAGCCACCGCGATGCTTGCGCGGCGAGCTGCCGCGGATTGCCAAGTGAGCGCCTTGGTTGCGTTGTCGCTGGTTTCATGACGCGGCGCTATCCACCACTTCTTCCGGGCCTTCGGAATCGGTGTCGATTTCGGCGCGGCGGTCGTTGCTGGCGCGTTTGCGGAGGTAGAGCTTGATGGGCACTTCGGCAAACGGCAGATGGTCGCGCAGCGCGCTTAAGAGATAGCGCCGATAAGGCTCGGCGAAGGCCTTGGGGTCGTTGCAGAACATCACGATCGTCGGCGGCTCGCTGCCCACTTGCGTGGCGTAATAAATCTTCGGCCGGCGATTGTGGAACAACGGCGGCGGGTTCTTGTCGAGTGCTCCGCGCACCACCTTGTTCAAATCGGCCGTGCTGACGCGCTCGCGGGCTTGCTTGTAGAGCATCTGCGCGTGGTTCAACAGCGCCTTGACGTTCTTGCCGGTCTGCCCGGTAACGAACGCGATGGGCACGTGCCACATGGTGCGAAACGTGTCGTGCAGATAAGTCACCCATTTTTCGGTGGGCATGCTGCCGGCTTGCAGATCCCACTTGTTGATCACGAAGATGCAGGGCTTGTAGTTTTCGGCCACGTAGTCGCACAGTTGCTTGTCGACCTTGCTGATGCGCTGCGTGGGATCGAAGAACATCAGCACCACGTCGGCGCGGCGAATGCTCCGCTGAGCCCGGTGCGAGCTGTAGAAATCCAGATCGGTGGAACTGTTGCGCGTGCGCTTCAGGCCGGGCGTGTCGATGGCGGTGAAGGTCTTGCCGTCGAGCTCGAAGCGCACGTCGACGCTGTCGCGCGTGGTGCCGGCGATCTCGCTGACGATCATGCGGTCGGCCTGGGCCAGCGTGTTGACAAGAGTACTCTTTCCCACGTTGCGGCGTCCCACGATTGCCACCTTCATCGACGGCTCGTCGGCGTCGCGGCGCAGCGGGCGCTCGCCCTTGGGCAGCCGCTCGACGATCATGTCCAAAAGCCGCTGCCGGTTGCGGTTTTGCAGCGTGCTGACGCAGACGAGCTTGCCTCGGCCCAGCTTGTAGAACTCGTCGGCCTGCGGGTCCATCGTGCCCTCGTCGGCCTTGTTCGCCACGCAAATCACCGGCGCGTCGACGTAGTACAAGCGCCGCGCCACTTCGTGATCGAGCGGCAACAGCCCGGTGCGCGTGTCGACGACGAACAGCACGACGTCGGCCGACTCGATGGCCGTGCCGATCTGCTCGTCGATCTTGGAGGTGAGATTGTCCGGATCGTCGAAACCGATGCCGCCCGTGTCGACCAGGTCGAAGTAGTGATCGCCCTCGTACATCAAGTAGTTGACGCGGTCGCGCGTGACGCCGGCCTTGTCGTCGACGATGGCCAACCGTTTGCGCGCAAGCCAATTCAGAATGCTCGACTTGCCGACGTTCGGTCGGCCGACGATGACAACCTGTGGCAAGCCCATGACAGCTACTACGTGCGAGGAATGACAACAGCGGGCCAAATTGGGCCCACGACAGGCAACAAGCAAACGATCAATCATAGGTGGAAGACACGCCGGCAGCAAACCACCTGGCCAGCAGGCGATGGCAGCATTGGATGAAGCGGTGCTGCGTGGATTGCAACAGGCCGAATTCTGGTGAATCCTGGCTAGAGGGGCACGGGCCGGATACCGGCCGATTCGGCTGCCTGGCGAACCGGCGGAATGGTTGCGGTGCTTTTCTCGCGCGGCGGACTGTGGTTTACTGGTATTTCCGCCAACCCCGTTTCCCAGGCAATGCGAGGGCCCTGCCGATGTCGTATCTCACCGATCGCCGCCGCTTTTTGCAAACCTCCGCCGCGACCGGCGTGGGCGTGTTCGTTGCGGGCACGGCTGCCGCCCAGGAGAGCAAATCGCCCAACGAGCGCGTGCGGTTTGCGTGCATCGGCGTGGGCGGCAAGGGACGCTCCGATTCGTCGGAGGCCAAACGGGCCGGCGACGTCGTGGCCATTTGCGATATCGACGACGCCACGCTGGCCAAGGCCGGTTCCACGAGCTTTCCCAGTGCCGCGCGGTACAACGACTTTCGCAAGCTGTTCGACGAGATGGCCGGCAGCATCGACGCGGTCACCGTCAGCACGCCCGACCACATGCACGGTCCGGCCACGGCCATGGCCCTGCGGCTGGGCAAAGCGTGCTACACGCAAAAGCCGCTGACGCGCACGATCTGGGAAGCGCGTCGCCTGGGCGAGATCGCGCGAGAGCAGAACGTGCCCACGCAGATGGGCAACCAGGGCACGTCGTTTCCCGGCTTGCGCAAGACCGTGGCGGCGGTACACGCCGGCGTGGTGGGCAAGCCGGTGGCCGCGCACGTCTGGACCAATCGCCCCACTTGGCCGCAGGGTGGTCCGCGTGGCGCCGAAGCGCCGGTGCCTCCGGGAGTGAATTGGGAATTGTGGTTGGGGCCGCGGCCGCATCGCCCGTATGCGCCCGGCTATCACCCGCACTCGTGGCGCGGCTGGTGGGATTTTGGCTCGGGAGCGTTGGGCGACATGGCGTGCCATACGCTGAACATGCCGTTCTGGGCGCTGGACCTGCGCAATCCGACCAGCGTGGTGGCGGAAAGCTCGGGCCACAATCGCGATAGTTTTCCCAAGTGGTCGATTATCACCTACGAGTTTCCCGCCACTGAGAGCCGCGGTCCGCTGACGCTCACCTGGTATGACGGCGGCAAGCTGCCACCGGCCGAGCTGTTCGACGGAACGGAGGTTCCCAAAAGCGGCGCATTGATCATCGGCGACAAGGATAAGCTGTTCGCGCCGCGCGACTATTGCGAGACGGGCTTCACCCTGCTGGGCGGCGCCGAGCAACCCAAGATCGAATTCGAGGCATCTCCCGGCCACTTCAAGGAACTGGTCGACGCGATTCGAGGCGGAGCGCCGGCTAAATCGAACTTTCCCGACTACGCCAGCGCCCTGACCGAAACGGTGCTCTTAGGCAACCTGGCCGTGTGGGCCGCGCCCGAGGCCGGCACGCCGGGCAAGAAGATCGAATGGGATGCGGTAAACCTGAAAGCCGCCAACGCGCCGGCAGTCGAGGAGCTGATCCACCCGACCTATCGCGAAGGATACAGCGTCTAGCAGCGATAGTCCGGTCTCAACGATAGTTCACCATCACGTCGGCCATGGTTTCAGGCGTAATGGCGCCTTCGTCGACGAGCGCTTGCAGGCTATTCTGCATGGAGACCATGCCGTACTTCTTGCCGGTGGTGATAACGTTTCTGAGGAAGAACGTACCGCGATTGCGGATGATGTGCTTGGTGGCCTGATTGACCACCAGGATCTCGTTGGCCACGCGCTTGCCGCCGTCGCGCGCCGGCACCAGCTCCTGGTGAATGATGGCCACCAGCGTGTCGGCCAGCACATAGCGAATGTGGCCTTCGTCCTCGGTGGCGACGAAGCTGAGGATGCGCTCGATGATCTTGTCGATCGACATGATGTGCAGCGTGGAGAGCACCAGGCAACCGGTTTCGGCCGCGGTGAGCGCGATCTTGATGGTCTCGAAGTCGCGCATTTCGCCGATGGAAATCACATCGGGATTCTGCCGCAGGGCGGCACGCAGGCCGCTGTGAAAGTCGGCCGTGTCTCGGCCTGTCTGCCGCTGGCGAACCAGCCCCTTCTTGTTGACGTGCAAGTACTCGATCGGATCTTCGATGGTGATAATGTGGCGGGCGTCGTTGGTGTTGATGTGGTCGATGATGGCGGTCATCGTAGTGGTCTTGCCCTGGCTGGCGCTGCCAGTCAATAGCAGCAGGCCCTTGGTAGCCAATGCCAGTTCCTTGATGATCGGCGGCGCCTTCAGCTCGTCGAGCGTGCGCGGGCGCTGCGCCAGCAGGCGGATGACGGTGCCGATCTCGCCGTCGAAGTAGCCGACGTTGACCCGATAGCGGCCGTAGTCATCGATGGCCATGAAGTCATAGTCGTGGTCGGTGTGAAATTGCGTTTTCTGTGCTTCGCTGAGCAGTTCCAGCGAAAGGCGCTCGCTTTGCTTGGTGGTGAGCGACGCCGTGGTGGCCGGCACCAGCATACGTGCGATGCGGAACAACACCGGCGCGCCGGGAGCCACGTGAATATCGCTGACGCGATGGGCGCGGCCGTGCCGCAGGATGTCGTGAATGGACAGCGTGTCAAGCGGAATCGTCAGCGGCGGAATGGCCACCGTGGCCGTGGGGCGCTCGAAGGCCAGGTTCGAATCGAGCTCGATGTCCTCGGGCACGGCGAGTCGCCCGGAGCGGATCACCGGCGCGGCCACTTGCACGGCGGCCTTGGGCCCCACCGCGATGGCGGGATTCGCCGGCGCTGTGGCAACTGCCGGCACGGTGACCACGCCGCGGCAATGTTTGCAGTGGACCTGCTGCTCCTTGGGGCGCGCCTCGACCTGAAACGTGCCGGCACAATGCGGACAGCGACAATTCACCGATGCCATAATCGGCTCCCACACCTCGGATCCACGAGTACTTGCTCCCTGCTAGTGTAGAAGCGGCGGTCCCCGTCCAGCAAGTAAAGGCCGTTGAGCACGTGACGCCTGTCAAGCAAAACGTCGGCCGCTGTGGCAGGTTTTGCGAGCGCCGTGGCCTGCGAGAGTGCGAATTCAGGGAGAGCGATCTCACGCGAATTGGCGCGAAACGAGGGGAAGAATCGGCCAATGCCGATTTTTCCAGGCCAGCGCGGAGAACCGCGCGGCCCAAGCGAGCGTCTTGAACAAAAGGCCTTTGCGGCCTATAAATTCCAGATTGGCCGAAGTGGCGGAATTGGCAGACGCGCTAGCCTCAGGAGCTAGTCCGGGCAACCGGGTGCAGGTTCAAGTCCTGTCTTCGGCATTCCAAGCGGGGCAACGGTTTCTGTCGAATGTCGACAGCCGTTGCTCCACTTTCTTTTTGCACGCGATGCGGCGTTGGGCAACCCTGCGGTGTCCGCATTCTTCGTAGTCCTTTGCAATCCCCGACAGGGGCGCGTCATTGGCAGCGCGCTAATCTGAGGTGACCGCGAACGACCGCGGCTCCTGGCCGGAGGAATAAATGGACCACATGGTTTCGTAGGCTCGTTCGAGCGCTGGGGCGAACTTGGCGGCGTCGAAGACCGCGGCGTTCACCCGGCGGTTGGCCAGCCTCGCGCGCAATTCGGCGAGCCTGGCGGGCTCGTTCGCCAACCGCAACGCAATTTGCTCGTACTCGTTGATGCTCGTGGCGATTAGTTCCGGCAGACCCAGCGCGCGCAACAGGCTGCCCGCCACGCGCGATGCCAGTGTCTGGCCGGCCAGCGTCACCATGGGACAACCGGCCCACAGCGCCTCGCTTGCGGTGGTGTGGGCATTGACCGGAAAGGTGTCGAGAAACAGATCGGCGAGGCGATGCCGTGCCAAATGCTCCTCCAGCGGAAGCCGTGGTGCAAACACCAGCCTGGCAGATGGTACACCGCGTGCTTCGGCCTCACGTCGCAGGTTTGTTACTGCTGGTGAATTACTCTCCAATAGCCAGAGTACACTGCCGGGTACGGCGTGCAACAGACGCATCCAGACGTCAAACATTTCCAGCGTGATCTTGTACGTGTTGTTGAACGAACAGAATACGAATGCCTGCTCGGGCAGCCCGCACTCGGCTCGCGAAGGTGTGCGCGGTGCGATTTGCCGCTGGCTGTCGTTCACCTGGTAGCAGCCCGGCAGGTGGACGAGCTTCTCCGCGTAGTAGCGTTGCTGGTCGGAAGGGGCGATGAAATCGTCGACCAGAATGTAGTCGATAAACGAAGCGCCCATAGTACCGGGGTAGCCAAGATAGTTGACCTGGATGGGCGCGGGGTGCTCTGCCAGAATCTGCGTGCGCGCGCCTACAGTGTAGCCCTTGAGGTCCACCAGGATATCGACGCTGTCCTGGGCGATGCGCCGCGCGGATTCTGCGGGTGGCAGCGAACGCAGATCCACAAATTGATCCAGACCTCGAACCAATCGTCGGCGCAGCGGGCTGTCGTCCGGTCGGCCATAGGAATAGCCGATGATTTCGAATCGGCGGCGGTCGTGTGTCTCGAAGAGCTCGACTACGAGCATTGCCGTCGCATGATAGTGATAGTCGGCCGACAGGTAACCGACCCTGAGCTTCGAATTTGCGCTTTTCGAGCGAGAGGCGTGCATCGGCGCGGCGGCCGGCCGAAGTTGCCGCGCGGCCCATTGACGGGCGCAGCGTAGCTGCTGCTCGGCCGTCGTGCTCACCGGCAGCGCCAGAAAGGTAAACGGGGAGACCCCGGACATGGTCCCGCGAGCGTCGGCCGCGTCCACTGCCTCGACGACGCTTTGCACCAGCGCCGGCAGTTCGCCCCATTGGCAAACCTGCTGAAGTTGGTGTGCCAGCGCCGCGGCGGCGAGGGGATAGTCGGGTCGCAACGCAAGCGCGCGACGGTAACAGACGATTGCTTCGTCGCGGGCGCCTCGCTCCAGCAGCGCATTGCCCAGGCTATGATGGGCGTTGCTCAAGGTCGGGCGCAGTTCGATCGCACGGCGATAATGTGCGATGGCCTCGTCGGACTGCCCCAGTTCGACGAGCGTGTTGGCCAGATTGTTGTATGCCTCGGCGAACTCGGGCTGCAAGGCGATCGACCGGCGGTAGCATGCCTGAGATTCGTCCCAGCGACCTTGCTGGTTCAGTGCGATCGCCAGGTTGTAGTACGCTTCGGCAAAGTCCGGCTGCAGGTCGATCGAGCGGCGGTACTCGGCGATGGCTTCCGAAAGGCAACCTTGCTGGTAAAAAGTATTGCCCAGGTTGTAGAGCAATTGGGCGTTGCCGGGCTGCAACTGAATGGCGCGGCGATAACAAGCAATAGCCTCGTCACGCCGTCCTGACTCCTCCAGTGCGACCCCTAAGTTGTAATGGGCCTGGGGGAGCGCGTCATTGAGCGCAAGGGCTCGCCGATAACTGGCGATGGCCTGCGCGAGGTCGCCCAGTTGCTTAAGTGCATCGGCTAAACTACAGTGTGCATGCGCGTCGGTTGCATCGATGGCAATCGCGCGGCGGAAACAATCGACGGCCGCAGGCCATTGACTTAGCTGAGCTTGGACGACTCCCAAAAGGTTCCAGGCCGGCGCATGGCGTGGATCGAGCGCCAGCACCTGGCGATAGTGCTGCTCGGCGGCTTGCAGTCGCCCGGATTGATGATGTTCGACGGCCGTGGCGAAATGATCGGCAAGTGAGGACATAACGACTATCTTGGCAACACCGCAGGCGTGGTGCTAGATGCAATGCGCGGATGGCCGGCGTCGCGTGATGGGAATGTTGAAACCGCGGACGGACTCGGCTAAGCTGTCACCGTGGTCGTAGGGCGTTGCGGCCCGAACGCCCGCTGGAGCTCGGGCGGGCAACGGCCCAAAGTTCCAGCCAGTCCTTCGGCAGGGTTCGTGTTTGCCAAGCCGGTCTCGGATCCATGGCGAGGCCGGCTACTTTCTTGCGCAACGTTTTACGTCGGCCAGTCATCTTCCATCGTCGCATGAAAATCACTCAGCTCGTCTGCCAGATTCTGCGAATCCCCAACGTCCAGGCGAAGACGGCGTCCAGCCAGGATGCGGTGATTGTGCGGGTGCGGACGGACTCGGGATTGGAGGGGGTGGGCGAGGCGGATGCTTCGCCGGAGGTGGTTAAGGCGATCATCGACGCGCCGTTCAGTCACAACATCGCCTGCGGGCTGCGCGAGATCGTGCTGGGCGAAAACCCGCTGGAGACCGAGCGGCTGTGGCAGAAGATGTATCGCCGCACGATGTACTTCGGCCGCACTTCGGTCACCATCGCCGCAATGGCCGCCGTGGACATGGCGCTGTGGGATCTGAAGGGCAAACACTTTGGCGAACCGATCCATCGACTGCTGGGGGGCAAGCAGCACGCGCGGATCAGGGCCTATGCGTCGATCTTGTTTGGACGCGACGGCACGGAAACGGCGGACATTGCCCGCAAGTGGCGCGAGGCCGGCTACCAGGCCCTCAAGTGCGGCTGGGAGCCGATGGGACAGAACGAAGCGCTGGACATCGAGCTAGTGCGCGGAGCGCGCGAGGGTCTGGGCGAGGGAACGCTGCTAGTCGACGCCGGCTGCGTGTGGGACGCCCGCACGGCGCTGCGGCGGGCGCAGGCGTTTGACGACTACCAGCTCGAATGGCTGGAAGAGCCGCTGCGCGAGGACGACTTGGAGGGTTACATCTGGCTGCGCGATCGCTCGCCGGTCCCCATTGCCTCGGGTGAAGGCGAGTGCGGCCGCGAGGCGTTTCGACCCTGGATCGACCGCCGGGCGCTGGACGTCTATCAAGTCGACTTGTCGCGCTGTGGGTTCACCGACGCCGCGTTCATCCGAGCACGCGTGGAAGAGATCGGAGCGCGGCTGTGTAATCACTGTTACACCAGCCCTCTGACGGCCGCAGCCAGCTTGCACTGGCTGGCCACCTGCCGCGACGCGTTTCTGTTCGAAGACTGCGTGGAGGACTCTCCGCTACGGCATGAACTGACCGTCGAAAAGGTGCAGGCCGACGACGGGTGGATCACGGTGCCGGACGGCCCGGGCTTGAGCGTGACGTTGGATGAAAAGTTCGTGCAGAAGCACCTGGTGTCGGAATCAGAGTGAGGCGCTCTTCAGCTACGGATGTGTTGGCCATGACCCAAGTTGATGTGCCGCAGAGTGTTTGCCGGGCGGGGGTGGGACGGCGCGACGTTACGCCGCCGGTGGGAATCTATCACCGCATGTGGGGCGCGGCCACGCATGAGCAAGCGACCGGAGTTCATCGGCCGTTGCTGGCAACGGCGCTCGTGCTTGAGCCGATTGCGGCCGCGACTCAAGTCGCATCAGCAACTGCGCCGCAGGCAATCGTGGCGATCGATCACTGCTTGTTGTGGAACCAGGACATGCAGGTGCTGCAGGCGGCCGTCTGCGCTGCGGCGGGCTTGGCGGGCGAGCAACTGCACATCGCGTTTTCGCACACGCACGCGGCCGGCCTGATGGATCGCGGTCGTGCGGGCCTGCCCGGCGGGGACTTGATCGGGCCCTATCTCGACGAAATGGCCCAGCAGATTGCCGCGGCGGTCGATGACGCAATGCATGCCATGCAACCGGTGACGATCGTGTATGGCGTGGGACGCTGCGGGCTGGGAAAGAACCGCGATTTTTGGGACGCCGCCACCGGACAATTCGTCTGCGGCGTGAATCTCCTGGGGCCGGCGGACGACACGGTGTTGGTGGCGCGGCTGAGCACCGACGACGGGATCATGCTGGCCACAGTGGTCAACTATGCCTGCCATCCGACGACGCTCGCATGGCAGAATACCCTGATCAGCCCCGACTATGTCGGCGCAACGCGCGACGTGGTGGAGACTGCCACCGGCGCGCCATGCGTGTTCCTGCAGGGAGCATCGGCGGATATCGGTCCGCGCCAAGGATATGTCGGCGACGTGCGCGTGGCCGATCAAAACGGCCGCGAGCTGGGCTAC
Organism: Pirellulales bacterium; assembly: GCA_041750795.1. Classification (GTDB taxonomy): domain Bacteria; phylum Planctomycetota; class Planctomycetia; order Pirellulales; family PALSA-1355; genus JTS-RE94. Next base: position 17,008 of record JBGSYQ010000059.1, read on the forward strand.
GCGGCGCTGGCAGCCATCGAGTCGCTTGCTCCACCGGGAACGCGCTTCGAGTACACGGGGCCGGTGGTGTCCGGCGCCACGCTGGGCACGTGGAACTATCGGCCGTTGACCAGCGAGGAACTCGTGGCCAAAAGGCGCTGGCGATTTCGACAGTGGACCATCGAGCTGGCACGTCGTTCCGACCTGCCCGATCGCGAGCAGACCGAAAACGAGCTGGTGCTCTGGCTGGCCGCAGAGCGCGACGCCAATGAAAAGGGCGATGCTGCGCGGGCTCGTGACGCCCGCGCGCACGCGGAACGGATGACGCGCCAACTGGCTCGCCTGCGCGCAGCGCCCGACGGACACGTGGTGATGGCCGCCGTGACGCTTGCCCAATTGGGCGATGCGATTTGGGTGCTGCTGCCGGGCGAGTACTACAACGTGCTGCAGCGGGCGCTGCGCGAACGATTCCCGCGGTCGCCGATACTCGTATCGACGGTGACTGGCGGCTGGAGCCCCGGATACGTCCCGCCGGCAGAGACCTTCGGTCAGGGTTTGTATCAAGAGTCCGTCGCCGTGGTAGCACCCGGCTCGCTGGAAGCGCTGATCGAGGCGCTCTCTAGCGCGATCAGCGCGTGGGAGCAAGCGTAAACGCGCGCCCCGAAGGGTTCGCTGCGCCCAGATCGTAGCTGAACGGCGCAAGTGCTCAGACGGCTTGCGCTTCGTTCGGCCGAATTCTGGCGGATCGAGCCACGGGCGCATGGCGCACTCCAGCTACGAGCGACGCCTGCGGCGGAGGTTGGAATGACGGGTGGAATCGGTTATCATTGATGCGTTAACTGCCCACCTTCGTATTCCCGCCTGAACTCACGGCCCGAGGGTCTGTTGCATGCGGCCGCACTCGCAGAATCGTCTGGCAATCGGTGCGCTCGCGGTCGTGGGCTGGCTACTGCTCTCGGGCATGGCACGCGCCGACGAGACGTATGGCCGGCACCAGTTCGACGACGAGACGCGCGGCCATTGGTCGTTTCAGCCGGTGGAGCGGCCGGGTCTGCCGCCGGTATCCGATGCGAGTTGGATCCGCAATCCGATCGATTCTTTCGTGCTGGCCGGTTTGGACGAGGCGGGACTGCGGCCGGCTGCGACCACACCGCGCACCACGTTGCTGCGCCGCGTGTACGTCGATCTGATTGGCTTGCCGCCGACACCCGAGGAGTTGGACGCATTTCTGGAAGATCCGAGCCCGGCGGCATACGAGCGCGTGGTTGACGATCTGTTGTCGCGCCCGCAGTATGGCGAGCGCTGGGGCCGGCATTGGCTCGACGTGGTACGCTATGCTGAGACGAACGGCTATGAGCGCGACGGGCTCAAGCCCGAAGCATGGCGCTTTCGCGATTGGGTGATCGACGCGCTGAACCGCGACATGCCGTACGATCAGTTTCTGATCGAGCAGCTTGCCGGTGACGAGATTCCCGGTTCCGACGCGCGTTCGCAAATCGCCACGACCATGCTCCGGCTGGGCCCGTGGGACGACGAGCCGGCCGACGCGCTGGTCGATCGCTACGATCAGTTGGACGACGTGGTGGGCACGACCTCGGCGGCGTTCGTCGGCATGACACTGCGCTGCGCGCGGTGTCACGACCACAAGTTCGAGCCGCTGTTGCAAAAGGATTACACGCGCTGGCGGACCGTATTCTCGCCGCTCAAGCGGCCGCAAGCGGGCCGCACCGATTTGGCACGCGACATTGGCCCGCACGACCAGGTGGCGGCCCATCACGCGAAGACCAAGAGCCTCGACGTGCAGCAAGCCGAGCTGCGGGACAAGGTTGCCACGCTCGACTGGCAGGTCTATGCCCGTGCGTCGTCCGATGGCCAGTTGGCGCTGGCGGCCACCGGCGACGATGCGGCGGCCAAGGACTTTTCACCCCAAATCGTCAAGATGGTGCGCGACGTGCCGGGCGAGGCCCTGGCGGCGTTGGGGCATGAGCCCGGCAAGCGCAACGACAAGCAGAAGAAGCTCGTCGCCAATCATGGCGACAAGCTGCACGCCATCGCGCGCGAGTTGGCGGCCCCCGACGAGCGTGGTCAGCTTGCCGATTGGGAGCAAGGCCTGGCGAACGTGAAGGCACAGTATCCCGCGCCCTTGTCCCAGGGTTATGTGTGGTTCGAAGAGGGGCCGACGGCCGAGTTGGGTCGCGTGTTCGAGCGCGGCGACCCGCGCAGTCCCGGCGTCGAGGTGATGCCTGGCTTTCCGGCCATACTGGTCGACGAGCCGCCGCCGGCGCCACTGCCGACGGCGTACTCCACAGGCCGGCGGTTGCAACTGGCTCGCTGGCTCACCAGCGGGCGGCATCCGCTTACCGCGCGCGTAATGGTCAACCGACTGTGGCAGCATCACTTTGGCGACGGCATCGTTTCCACCGAGAACGACTTTGGGGTGATGGGCGCACCACCGTCGAACCAGCGGTTGCTCGACTGGCTGGCCAGCGAGTTCGTCGCGGGCGGCTGGCAGATGAAACGGATGCATCGCATGATGGTGCTCTCGCAAACCTATCAGATGGATTCGGCGCCCAACGCGGCCGCCGAACGGATCGATCCGTCTGGCGCACTGCACTGGCGCTTCACGCCGAGGCGGATGGAGGCCGAGGCGCTGCGCGACGCGATTCTCTCGGTCAGCGGCCAGTTGAATCCAGCGACGTATGGTGCGAGCGTCTATCCCAAGATTTCGCGGGAAGTGCTGGAAACGCAATCGCGCCCCGGCGATGGCTGGCACACGTCGCCACCGCCCGAGGCGGCGCGGCGCAGCGTGTACGTGGCGATCAAGCGAACGTTGCTGGTGCCCGAGTTGGAAGTGCTGGACTTTCCCAATACGGACGAGACTTGCGAGCAACGCGCCGTGTCGACTGTGGCGCCGCAAGCGCTGACGTTTCTCAATGGAGAGTTCATTCACGAGCAGGCCCAGGCGTTTTCCGAGCGGTTGGCGCGCGAAGCGGGCCCCGACAACACCAACCGCATTGTGCGGGCCTATCTGCTGGCGTATGCGCGGTTGCCCAGCGAGCAGGAGCGCGGCACGCTATTGCAGTTCTTGAATCAGAATCGCCAGCAGATCGAGCAAGACACCGGGGGCAAGGTAACCGGAGAGGCAGCACGGGCACGCGCGCTGGCCGCGATGTGCCTGGTGCTGCTCAATACGAACGAGTTCGCCTACGTCCAATAGTTCAAGCCGCACGCCAGGTGCGCACCGCGGGAGAAGGATGATGCGCCGCTATTCCGATCGAGATCGCAACGAACCGGCATTGCCGCGAACGACGCCCTGTGGGCGCACGCGCCGCGAGTTCATCTGGGAAGCGGGCGGCGGATTCGCCGGCACGGCACTGGCGTGGCTGCTGGCACAGGACGGCTTTTTCAGCAACGCGGCGCAAGCTTCGCTGACTTCGGCCGCTTCGCCCATGGCGCCGCGCCCCGCGCATTTTGCGCCCAAGGCCAAGAGCTGCATCTTTTTGTTTTGCTACGGTGGGCCGAGCCAGGTCGACCTGTTCGATCCCAAGCCAGAGCTCACCAAGCGCGACGGCCAGCCAATGCCCAACCTGGAGAACGATCCACGCTTCGAATCCGACGCGGGACGCACCAGCGGCAAGCCGTTGTTGGGCAGCCTGTGGGGGTTCAACAAGCACGGCCAGTCGGGCATCGAAGTCTCCACCTTGTTTCCCAAGCTGGCCGAGTGCGTCGACGACCTGGCCATCATTCGCTCGTGTCACGCGGATAGCTTTGCGCATGGCTCTGGCCTGTTGCAAATGAACACCGGCAGCCTGCGGCAGGGATTTCCGAGTTTGGGGTCTTGGGTCACGTATGGCCTGGGCACGATGAATCAGAACCTGCCGGCCTATGTCGTGCTGTTGGATCATCGCGGCGGACCGATTGGCGGCGCGCCCAACTGGAGCGCCGGCTTCATGCCCGCCAGCTATCAGGGGACGCAGTTTCGCACCAGCGGCGATCCGATCATCGACCTCTCGCCGCGCGGCGACGTTACGCGGGCCCAGCAGCGGCAACAGCTCGACCTGCTGGCCGAGCTGGGCCAGATGCACCGCGAGCGGCTGCCGCGCGATACCGAGTTGGCCGCACGGTTGGAGAGCTACGAGTTGGCCTTCCGCATGCAGCAGCACGCGCCCGAGGCGGTCGACCTTTCGCGTGAAACGGCCGACACGCTGGAGCGCTACGGCCTGAACAACGCCACCACCGAAAAGTTCGGGCGGCGCTGCCTGATGGCGCGGCGGCTGGTCGAGCGCGGCACGCGCTTCGTGCAGGTGTATTCCGGCGGCGGCCACTTGGACGAGAACTGGGATGCGCACCAGGGCATGAAGGCGAACCACGAGCTGCACTGCGCCGAAACCGATCAGCCGATCGCCACGTTGTTGAAAGACCTGCGCGAGCGCGGCTTGCTGGACGAGACGCTGGTGGTGTGGGGCGGCGAGTTCGGCCGTACGCCCACCAGCCAGGGAGACAACAAGGGGCGCGACCACAACCCGCGCGGCTTCACCATGTGGATGGCCGGCGGCGGCATCAAGGGCGGGCAAGTGTACGGCGCCACCGACGATTTCGGCTACGCCGCGGTGGAGAACAAGGTCCACGTCCACGACCTGCACGCCACCATCCTGCACCTGATGGGCCTCGATCACGAAGCGCTCACGTATTTCCACGCGGGCCGCGATTTTCGCCTGACCGATGTGCATGGGCGCGTGGTGCAGGAGTTGATTGCATAGCTGGAGCGCGAAAGCCCTCGCTTCACCAGATTCCTCAAGCGTTTTTAGTCGCCAGCAAGTTCAAACCGCGGCGCTGCACTACCAATCTTCGGTCGCAGCAATTCGTCCAATTGCGGCAACGGGCCAGCCAGCGTGCTTGCGACTTCCGCGAGGCGCTCCTGCGGAAGCAGAAACACGTCTTCCGTTCTCGGCCCACCGACGCAACCGCGCAGCAGACGGCCTCGCTGGTAGTGATACATGCCATAGCCGGACAGTCGCACCAGCGCATGCAGGTCTTCGGCCGTCCAGTCGCACTTTCGCATGCGCCGATGATTGAGCTCGCAGAAGATGATGGGCCGATATTTCCGCAGGAAGTTGCCGGCGGCCTGGAAGACCGGGTACTCGCTGCCTTCCACGTCGATCTTGATGAAGTCGCAGCGCGGAAGCTGGTGCTTGGCGCTCCACTCGTCGAGCGTCGTGATTGGCACGGGCATGGTCTTGCGATTGGCGTTGCCGGAGTCATTGGCCGACTGGATGAAAGCATTGCCGCTTTCGGCGGTCGGAGCATCGTCCATCATGATGTGGGCAATTCCGGTCTCGTTGCCCATGGCCAGGTTGTACGTTTCCACGACCGGCTCCAGGCTGTTGAGTCGGACGTTAAAACAGAGTCGCTGATAGTTGGAGAGCATCGGCTCGAAAGCGTATACCTTGCCGCCGCCGGCTCGCAGCCGGCGCGCCAGGGGAAGCGTGACAAAGCCGATGTTTGCGCCCAGATCGATCACGTGCGCATCGGCCGGCAACAACGTTGCCAGGATACGCAACGTGGAATCGTTATCCTCCGACCGCCAAAAGACGTGGCGTTGCAGCTTGCTCCGCAGGTCGACTTGCATGCGCGTTCCGTTGCGCATCTCGACGATCGATGAGCATTCCTCGGGAACGCTGTAGTCCGTCAACCGATTCTGCAGAAACTCTGCCAGGCGCCCTTCGCCGCGAAAGCGCGGCAGGTTGCGAAACCCGCTGGCCAGCAGGTCACGAACGAACAGTCTGAAGCCCATGAGCATTCCTCCGGTTCGGCACGTGAAGTCCGCGATCATTCTGCACCCGCAGGTCGTATGACCCCGCGATACTGCAATCCACGGCCTCGCTGTTCCGGAGGTCGCCCCCGACGTGGGCGATTGATTGGTAACTTATTCGACCGGTGACCCGCAGTCCACTGTTTTCCGAAAAAAGTATGTATGCGAATTCGTGGATCGCAACTCCAATCGACCCTGCATGTTACTGCGGACAGGCGTATGGGCACGAGCCGGTGGCGCAAGAAGGTTCGGCGTTTCTGCCTCGTTCGCGCTTCGTGCTGGTGCATGGAATTCGAACACGACCTGCGCGTTTCGTCGCTCGCTGCGCAAGCTAATCCTTCTCGCGCTTGCCACCGATGCCGAACTGGTCGCCGACGGCGACGATGTGCAGGCCGCGCCAGTCGATCTCCAGCAGCTTCTCGCTTTGCACGGCCTGGCCGTTTTCGTCGGTCAGGTGGCTGACGATCTTGCGGGTCTTGACGTCGATCACGTCGCCGGTCGAGGGATAGGCGTACTGGCCGTCGATGCCGAAGGTGATCCAGCCGGGCTGGTCGCGCAGCTTGATGTTGCCGAGTTGCACCGGCGGCATCACGGTGGCGTCGAACAAATGCATGCGGCTGTTGGCCGCGTCGCAGAGCCACAGCTCGCGTTCGTCGGGTGTCAGGCCGATGCCGTGGCTGGGACAGCCGTGCCGCTTGGTGCGCCCTTTCGAGAACCCCTGCACTTCGACGCGGTGCAGCATGCGGCCGGCGGCAAGGTCGCCGACTTCGAAGCCCAGTAAGTCGTCCACGTTGACAAAGCAGAATCGCTCGCGGCCGTCGATCGTAAACGGACGAATTGCGGCGCTAAACGGCCCAATCGTGCGAATGTCGTACGAAGCGGTGTCGACGACGCGCAGCGCCGTCGAGCGCAGGCCGGCCATGTAGGCGTGCGCGCCGGATGGACCGCAGATCGTGTTGTGGGCGCCCGAGTCGGTGACCAGCCGGCGAATCACTTCGCCACTGTGCGCGTCGACGACGTACCACAGCGGACCTTCGAGCGACGGCAGGTAGATCGACTTGCCGTCCGGAGTGATCGCCATGCGGTCGCAGCCCATGTCGTACTTTCGCTCCCACGCGACCTTGCGACTGGTCAGGTCGAGGCAGATCAAGTGTTTGAGCGTCGTCAGGTAGAGGCGGCCGGTGGCTGCGCTGGCGCAAATGCCTTTGACGTTGAGAGGTCGGCGCTGCCCGTCGAGGCCGTCGAATGGAATGCGCTGCACGAACTTGTGCTCGTTGTCGATGTCGAACACCAGCAACCCGTGGCCGCCGTATTCCAGATAGTTGCGAATGCCGGGCGTGGCGACGTACAGATATCGGCGCAGTTTCTTGCGCTCGCCGGCCTCTGCTGCGGTTGCCAGCAGCAACAGCGCAAGGCAGACTGCGATCCACGGCGCCCGGCTGCACGCGGCAAGCAGCACTTCAAGAATGCGGACAAGGCGCATGGGCATCCACTCCTGCGAGGTCGACGAGGCACGACGCGCCCAGCTTAACAAGCCACGCGCGACGGTGCCACCAGTGGACGGGTACGTTGAACTCTGCACCGGCGGCACTGGTGGACCTCGCCGACCGTGGTACTGCGCGGGGACTGCTAGCCGGTGGTTACGGCCTGTTCGATGGGCTCGGTCTTGGCGGGCGACGGGGCGGCATGCTGGGTTCGTGATTTGCGGCGGAACAGGTTGGTGAAGGAATCCAACAGCGAGTACGTCACCGGCGTGACCAACAGCGCCAGCAGCAGGCTGAGCATCTGGCCGCCGATGATCACCTTGGCCATGCTGGCGCGAGCGCCGGCGCCGGGGCCCGCGCCAAGCGCGATGGGCACCATGGCGGCAATGAGCATCATGGTGGTCATGAGGATCGGGCGCAGCCGCGTGTGGTTGGCCTCGATGATGGCGCGGTCGCGCTGCATGCCGTCGCGACGCAGCTCGTTCGTTTTGTCGACTTGCAGGATGCCGTTCTTCTTGACGATGCCCACCAGCATGAACAGCCCGAACATCGCGTACAGATCCATGCGCTGCCCGAACAGCAACAGCGACAGCAAGCCGAAGGGAATGGTCACCGGCAGCGCGGCCAGAATGGCCAACGGGTTCGACCAGCTTTCGAACTGCGCGGCGAGGATCAGGTACATGAACAGGATGCTCAACCCCAGCGCCACCAGGAAATAGTAGGCCGTTTCATCCAAGGTTTTCGACTGACCGAGAAAGTCGGCCGTGTATTGCGGCGGCAATTCCATTTCGGCCAGGATCGCTTGAGCGGCGGTCTTGGCGTCGTTCAACGAGATGCCGTCGGGATTGGCCAGGATGGTTACCACGCGCTGGCGGTTGGAGCGGGTGATCTGGCTGGGTCCGCGCGATTCGCTCACCCTGGCCAGGCTGCTCAACTCGACCAGTCCCGCCTTGGGCGAATAGACGCTCAGCGTGCCGAGCGTTTGCGGATTGCCGCGAAACTGCTTGTCGGCGCGCAGCCAGATGTCGTACTGTTCGGTTCCTTCGGTAAAGCGTGAGATGGGCTGGCCGCCGACCAGCACGTTGAGCGTGTTGGCGATCGTTTCCACCGGGATGCCCAGGTCGCTGGCCCGATCGCGATCGATCGACACCTGCAGCTCCGGCTTGCGCAGCGACAGCGTCGTATCGACGTCGACCAACCCCGGCACCTTGCGCAACCGCTTGACCAATTCGCCCGAGTATTCCGAGAGCTCGTCGAGATCCGGGCCGGAGAGCACCAGTTGGAAGATGCGGCTGTCCTGTCCGGATGCCTGAATGGTAGAAACATCGGTCACCGCCGAGCGCAGATCGGGATAGTCTTTGAGGATTCTGCGGGCACGCTGCATGACGTCGAACTGCGAATAGGCGCGCTCTTCCAGCTCGGTCATGCGCAAATGGATCGAGCCTCGCGTGACGTCGCCTTGGCCCTTGCCGGCCGAATTGTTGTTTTCGCCGATGACCGCGAAACGATGCACCACACCGGGTAGTTGCATCAGCCGGTCTTCAATCTCGCCAAACGTGCGATCGACGCGATCGAGCGTGTAGCCTTCGGGCGTGATGATCGACACCTGAAACTCGCTTTGATCGTCGCGCGGTACCAGGTCGACGCCCATCCGCCGCGCGATCGGTCCGGTGGAGTAAACGACGCCGATGCAGACCAGCACGACGACAAAGCGATAGCGCAGCGAGAAGCGCAACGACTTGCCGTACAGCCAGTCGATCGAGCGGTAGACGAATCCCGATTTCGAGCTGGCATGGCCGCCGGCCGTCGGTTCCAGCTTCAAGAATCGCGAACAGAGCATGGGCGTGAGCGTGAACGAAACGAACAGGCTCATCACGATTGCAAAGGCCACGGTCAGCCCGAAGCTGCTGAAGAACCGCCCGACCATGCCGCCCATGAACGCCACCGGCAGGAAGATGACGACCAGCGACAGGCTGGTGGCCAGCACGGCCAGCGCGATCTCCTTGGTCCCCTTGCGCGCGGCGGACATGGCGTCGAGCCCATGCTCTTCCATGTGTCGAAAGATGTTCTCGTGTACGACGACTGCATCGTCGATCACGATGCCGATGGCCAGAATCAGCGCCAGCATGGTGATGTTATTGAGCGAGAAGCCCATGTAACTCATGAAGAAGAACGTGGGCACGATGGAAGTGGGAATGGCCAGCGTGGCAATCAGCGTGGTACGCCAGTCGCGAATGAACAGCAGGATGGTCAGCGACACGAGCACGCCCGCCAGCAGCAGGTGAAACTTCACCTCCTCCATCGAGCGGCGGATGAATCGCGATTGATCGTTGACGACCTCGATCTGGATGTCGGCGGGCAGGCGCTTTTTGATCTCGCCCAGCAGCTCGAGCACGCCGTCGGCCACTTTCACCGTATTGGCGCCCGACTGTTTCTGGATGAACAGGCTGACCGCGTTCTGGCCGTCCAGCCGCGTCAGCCCGCGAGGCTCTTCCACCGAGTCGACGGCGCGGCCGACGTCCTTGATGCGGATGGGATAGTCGTCGCGAGTGGTGATGATCAGGTCGTCGAACTGCTCCGCCTTGTTAATCTTGCCCAAGGTGCGCAGCACGAGCTCGCGCGGGCCTTGCTCGACGATGCCGCCGGGCACCTCCAGGTGTTGCGTAAGGATAGCCTTGCGAACGTCCTCGACGGACAAGCCGAACGACGTTAGCTGGTGCGTATCCAGCAGGATGTTGATGGCGCGGGTGCGCCCGCCGGACAGGAACACGCGTCCCACGCCTGGCACCTGCGGCAGCACTTCCTGAATCTCGTGCCTGGCGATCTCCGTCACTTCGCGAACGTCGCGCCGGCCGGAGATGCCCACCGACATGATGGGCGCCGCGTCCAGGTCGAACTTGTCGACCAGCGGCGTCTCGATGCCTTCGGGCAACAGCCGCATGATCGAAGAGATCTTGTCTCGCACTTCTTGCGCCGCGACGTCGCCGTTCTTCTCCAACACGAACTGCGCCACGACGGTGGTCACGCCCTCGCGCACGGTCGATTGCAGCTCGTCGATACCCGAGACGGTGTTGACCGCCTCTTCGATGTGGCGCGTGACGCTGGTTTCCATTTCCTGCGGGCTGGTGCCGGGCAGGTTGGCCGTGACCGACACGACCGGGAAATCGACCTTGGGAAACAGGTCGACGCTCAGCTCGAAATACGAGACGGCGCCCATCACCACCGGAATTCCCACCAGTACCCAGGTGAAGACGGGCCGGCGGATGCAGATTTCGGAAAGGTTCACGGCGTTGCCTCTTGCGGGGCGTTTGCACCCGGCTGATCGACGGCCGTCCGTGCCGCAACTTCGGCAGCCGGCGCAGGACTGTTACGGTCGGGCGCGCGAACTTCGATTTGCGTGCCGTCGGCAATGACGGCCTGGCCGCTGGTGACCACCAGTGCGCCGTCGGGCAGGGTGGGTGCGGCGATTTCGACCCAATCGGTCTCTTGGGTGCCCACGTCGACTTGCACTTCTTTGGCCAGGCCGTCTTCCACCAGGAAGATCTTGGTCACGCCGGCCGCGCTCACCAGCGCCTCCAACGGCACGGTGACGGCTTGCTGGTCGAGCTCGGTGAGGATGCCCGTCTTGGCGAAGCCGCCCGGCTTAAGCTGCCGCTGGGGATTAGCGATCAGGATTTCCACCTCGAAGGCGCGGGTGGCCGGGTCGATGGCCGGATTGATCCGCGTCACCTCGCCGTCAAACGGTTGGACGTAGGCCGCGGAGAAGACCTTGGCGGCCTGCCCGACGCGGACCTCGCCGATGCGCCGTTCGGGCACGCGGCCGCGAAACTTGAGCGGATGCTCGATCACCAGCTTGAATAACTGGGCGCCTTCCATGACGTATTCGCCCTCGGAAACGGTCCGCTTGGTGATGGCATACTCCACGTCGTCGGCGCGGCCGGGAACCGTCTGACTGGGGGCTGGCACGTGAACCAGTGTGTTCTTGAGTTGCTGCTCGGCCATTGCCAGCGCCTCTTGTTTCACCAGGATGGACGCGATGCCGGCCTTGGCCAGCAGCACCTGGTTGTCGTATTCGGCTTGGGCCACGCGAAACTCGGACAACCGCTCGGTGAGCTCTTCCTCGGGCGCGGCCTTTTTTCGCACCAACGTCTTGGCGCGATCGAGTCGCGCTTGCGCGTTGTCGCGCCGCAGCCGAGCTTGGACGACCACGGGAATTCGCGTCACGTCGGTGCGGGCCGTGGGCGGCTCGGACAAGCCGAGCTTGGCCAGTTCGACTTGCAGTTCTTTCTGAGATTGGCGCATGCGAAGCTGGTAATCGGTGGGATCGATCTCCACCAACACTTCGCCGGGCCGCACGCGGTCGGAAACGTCGTGCGCTACCTTGCGCACTCGCCCGCCAACTTCCGCGCCAATGGTGGTCTCCTCGTAGGCGTGCAGCGTTCCGACCAGGCCCACGAAGCGCTGTACCGGGCGCAACACGACCGGCGCGGCGGTGACCTTGACGGCGTCGGGATTGGGCGATGCGTCGGCGGTTTCCGGCGGCAATTGCTCGCGCTGTTGCGAGCAGCCGGGCAGCAGCATCGTCGCGGCAACCAACACGAGTGCAACGGTTGAGAACTTGAGGCGGTGTGACATAGACCTGTGCGTGCTTTAGTGAATGAGCGATAGCGGCCCGCTGGGGTTCACGTGTTGAATCACTGGGCGCCGTATCCGGAGAGCAAACCGTCAACGATGCGCTCTGCATTGGTATAGGACGGCTCCAGTTCGCCATTGAGATTGGCGATGATCCAGATGTTGATCATGCCGTGCAGCGCCATGGTGAACTCCTCGCCGCTTTCGCGTCGCACGAGCCCACCCTCGAGGGCGCGGTTGATGCCTTGCATAAACAGCTCGTGCCCTGGCTCGGTGTACTGCGCCAGATCGACCAGGTTCTTCTGATCGTCGGGGCCAAACAACAGCGCAAAGAACAGCCGGCCCAGCGGCTTGTGGTTCTGGCAGAAATCGAGGTGGGCCCAGACCATCTCGACGAGCAGCTCGCGCGGCGACAATGGCTGTGCGATGACATACCGGAGCCGGCCGTGGAACATCTCGACGAAGTGGTCGAGCGCCGCGGCCAGCAGGCCCTCTTTGCTCTGGTAGTAGTAGTACAGCATGGGCTTAGTGACTCCGGCCGCCTCGACGATTTCGCGCGTCGAAGTCGCCCGATAGCCCTTGGCGGCGAAGAGCCGGATCGCCTCGCCTAACAACTTGCTAGCTATGGTTTTATCGTCGACAGACGTCATGCGATTCGACCTTGAAACGTGCCGGGGACTCGTTATTTACTTATCGGTAAGTAGTCTATGCGACGGTCGTTCGAGCGTCAAGGGCGGTGGGAGGGATCGGGAATTTCGCTCCGCGGCGCTCGGCGTTAGACTGGCTCGCTCGGTGACGCTGCCGCTGCCGCCATTGACTGGGAACCCAAAGTCCTATGCCCTCATTCGTTACGCACCTGGAAAGCGCCCTTGACGGCGCTGTTTTGCCGGCCGATCGGCCGCAAACGCTGCACAAGGACCGCCCACTGTGGGTCCGCTACGACCTGGATCGCGTGCGGCGCGAACTGACCAAGGAAGTGCTTGCCACGCGTCCGGCCGACCTGTGGCGGTATCGCGAGTTGTTGCCCTATGTCGATGCTGAGCAGGTCGTGTCGCTGGGCGAAACGATGACGCCGATCGTGCGGTGCGGCGCGTTGGCCAGGCGATTCGGCATGTCGGAGCTGTGGGTGAAGGACGAGTCGCGCTTGCCCACCGGCAGCTTCAAGAGCCGGGGGCTGTCGATGGCCGTGACCATGGCGCGGCAGTTTGGCCTGCAACGGCTGGCGATTCCCACGGCCGGCAACGCCGGAGGGGCTTTGGCGGCGTATGCGGCCCGCGCCGGTATCGAGGCGTTTGTGTTCATGCCCGACGACACTCCGGCCATCAATCAATACGAATGCCATCTGGCCGGCGCGAAAACGTTTCTGGTGCGCGGGCTGATCACCGATTGCGGCAAGATTGTGCGCGAAGGGATCGAGCGCGTGGGCTGGTTCGACGTCTCGACGCTGAAAGAGCCGTATCGCATCGAGGGGAAGAAGACGATGGGCCTGGAACTGGCCGAGCAGTTCCAATGGACGCTGCCCGACGTGATTCTCTATCCCACCGGAGGCGGCACCGGGCTGATCGGCATGTGGAAGGCCTTTGCCGAGCTGGCCGCACTGGGCTGGCTGGCCAATGCGCGAAGGCCACGCATGGTGGCCGTGCAATCGGACGGTTGCGCACCGATCGTGCGGGCGTTCGACCGGAGCGAGCGCTTCGCGGAATCGTTTGCGGGCGCGTCCACGATCGCCAGCGGCATTCGTGTGCCGGCCGCCGTCGGCGACTTTATGATTCTTGATGCGGTGCGCGAAAGTCAGGGAAGGGCGGTCGCGGTGGAGGAGGCACGCATCCGCGAGTGGATGACGCTGGGCATGCGGAGCGAAGGACTGGCCATTTGCCCTGAGACGGCCGCTTGCATCGGCGCGCTGGAAAAGCTGCGCGAGGAAAAGTGGATTGCGGCGGACGAGCGCGTGGTGATCTTCAACACCGGCGCGGCCCAGAAGTACCCGGAAGCGATGCAGGTCGAGCTGCCCAGATTGACCAGCCCTGCCGAGATCGACTGGGAGCAAATTGCCGAATAACACGAACGTTGCGCGCGACTACCACTGGTCGGCGTTGGCCACCGCCTTGGCCGCAGCGAGCTCGGATGCCAACGGGCGGCACTCCAGGCCGACATAGTCGCGATACCCCAGCTCGTACGCCTGGCGGAGCACACGTGGGTAGTGGATCTCGCCCGTGCCGGGTTCGTTGCGGCCCGGATGGTCGGCCAATTGCAGATAGCCGACCTGGTCGAATCCTTCCTTCAGGCGTCCGCACAGATCGCCCTCGCTGATGTGCATGTGGTACAGATCCCAATTGATCTTCACCATGGGCGAGTTTACCTCGCGGCAGATGCGCACGGCGTCGGGGCTGCCATACAGGCAATGCCCTTTGTGATCGACGCGGATGTTCATCGGCTCGAGTATCAGCATGACTTTTTCGGCCTCGGCGATCGGCGCGACTCGTTTGAGTGCCGTGATGATGTTGTCGTGCATCTGCTGCTGCGACATGCCGGGCTGATCGTTGCCGCCGACGACGGTCATCTTCTGGCAATGAAGCTTGTGAGCGATGGGGCAGGCCTGTTCGATCTTTTTCACGAACTTGTCGTGATTCTTGGGATCGTTCATGCCGGGCGTAAAGCCCCAGGCGGTGAACTGCGCGATGGCAATGTTCAGCTCGTCGGAGAGCGAACGGATCGCGTCGATGTTCTTGCCCTCGTAGGGCCAGAATTCGACCGCCGGAAAGCCCAGCGCGGCGGCGCTCTTGATGCGCTCGAGAAACGGCAGCTTCGTCCACCACATCTCGACGTTGACGGCGAACCGCGTGTGCGGCGTCTTGCCGAGCGATGCGTCGTTGTCCGCGGCCAATGTGCGATCGGCCAGCAGGGCCGTGCCGGCCGACACGGCCAGCGTGGAGTGCAGGAACGTGCGTCGCGTGGTGGCCATGAGATTCTCGCTTGCGGTGGAGGCCGGTCGATGGAGGACTGCCTGACGTTGGTCAGGGGGAGTGCCCCAAGTATAATTTCCCGGGTCGGCATCCGCCATTGTTGCTTCCGAGCTATCAAGCGCGTCTGAAACGCGTCACGCGTGCCAGCGCAGTCCCGTTATGAGCGAACCGCTGGAATTGTATTGTTCGCGCTGTTCGTACGCGGCAGTATGCGGACCTGGCGCCATGGTCGACTGGCTGCGGCGGGCGCGGCTGGTGCGGCGAGGCATCGAGCCGGAGTTGGAATTGCTGGGCGAGTTGTTTCGCTCGGCCGCCGGCAAGTTCGAGTGCCCTCAATGCGGCAGCCAGGGCATGGACGTGCGCGCGGCCGACGACGGCGATGACGAAGCGTGGGGAATGGCTCGCCGCTGCGAACAGTGCGATCGGTCGATCGACCGGGAACGGCTCGAGGCGCTGCCCGGCACGCGGTTGTGCATGGCGTGCCAGGCCGGCGACGAATGGGGTGAGCCCGGCGGACCTGCCGAGTATTGCGCCAAGTGCGGCGACGTCATGGTTACGCGGCCATCGCGCGGCGCGGGAGTGACTCGCTACGTAACCGTGTGTCCCAGTTGCCGGCGATAGCAGCCTGTTGAAGAATTCAACAGGCTGCGACGTCGCATGGATGCGATGACAGAATAGCGACGTAAGTCGTTATTCTGCGAGCCGTGCGAAGCTTTGCTTCGCACTTGGCGAGGTTGAAAATGCCATGACGGCATTTTTCATCAGGCTGATAGGCGAACGAATCGAGAACGATATCAACATGCTGCTATTCGATACGCGTATCGACCGTCGCGCCGCATTCAGCCTGGCCTTGCTGATCGCGTTCACTGGGTTGGCCGGCTGTCAGCCC
Source organism: Pirellulales bacterium (assembly GCA_041750795.1). GTDB lineage: Bacteria > Planctomycetota > Planctomycetia > Pirellulales > PALSA-1355 > JTS-RE94. The sequence goes on from JBGSYQ010000059.1 coordinate 32,767, forward strand.
AAGGCGGCGCCTGTCGAGGAGGAACAAGAGCAGTCCGAGCCGACCCTCAGTGAACAGGCGGCGGCAGTGCGCGACGGGCGTGGCGACACTATCCGCCTGGACCGCACGTTGGTGGTTGACGCCGATCTCGTGCCGCTTGACGACTTGCACGACAAGCTGCGGCGCGTCAATCTTTCGCACACCGAGATCACCGACGAAGGATTGGCGCGGATCGCCCGGTGCCGGCAGCTCGAACAATTGCGGATCTCGAGTCCGCGGGTGACCGACGCGGGAATGGCGCACGTGGCCCAGCTCTCGGAATTGCGTTTTCTGCACTTGCTCGACATGCCGATCACGGACGCCGGACTGGACGAGTTGCACGGCCTGGCGCGTCTGGAATCGCTCTATCTCGACCGGACGAAAACCAGCGACGAGGGGCTGGCCCGGTTGATCGGCGCCTTGCCGGGCGTCCACCTGCACGTCAACGACCATCATCATCCACTGGATCCGCACGGCAAGGAGCATGCGCATTGATCAATTCGGCCGACGCTCGCGGCGGCGATCGGGCCGCGGTATACTGGTCAAGTTGGAATCCGCACTTCGTCCTGCCTTCGAAATCAACCGGGAGTCTGTCGTCATGAATCGTCGCCCGCTCTATCTGTGGCTGTGCCTGGCGCTGGTCGCCGCTTCGGCCGGGTTTGCCTACATCAACGTGGCGATCACCGGCGAAGCGATGACGGCGGCGGCGCAAGAATTCGTCGCGGCACTGTCGGATCAGCAGCGTGCCGAGGCGGTGCTCGACTATGACACGCCGGCGCGTACCGATTGGCACTACATCCCCAAGCCCAGCCGCAAGGGGCTGCAAGTGAAGAACATGAACGACGCCCAGCGCCAAGCCGCGCATGCGCTGCTGCAAGCGGCGCTTTCCAACGTCGGCTACTCGAAAGCGAACAAGATCATGCAACTGGAGTCAGTGCTGCACGAATTGGAAAAGAGCCGCACCAACGGCATGATACGCGATCCCGAGCGCTATTACTTCACGCTGTTTGGCGAGCCGCGCGCCGACGGGCGTTGGGGGCTGAGCGTCGAGGGACATCACCTCTCGCTCAACTTCGTGGTCGACAACGACGAGGTGATTTCGTCCACGCCGACCTTCCTCGGCTGCAACCCGGGCGAGCTGTCGGCCGACTACGGGCCGGGCTTTCCCAAGGGCCTGCGCGTGCTGGCGGACGAGGAAGAGCTTGCGTTCAAGCTGCTGGCGACGCTCTCGCCAGAGCAGCGCCAGACGGCCGTCATTGCCGACAAGGCGCCGCACGACGTGCGCGATGCCAGCAAGGCCTCGCCGCCGATCTCGCCCGCCGAGGGACTCGCCGCCGCCGACATGACGCCCGGACAATTGGCGATCTTGCGGGCCCTGATCGATGCTTACGCCCACAATCTGCCGGACGACGTTGCCGAAGTGCGCCTTGCGGCCATCGAGCGCGACGGGTTTGACGGCATCAAGTTCGGCTGGTGGGGCGCCGACAGGCCGAAGGTCGGCCACCATTACGTGGTGCAGGGCGAATCGTTCTTGATCGAGTTCAACAACACCCAGCCCGACAGCGCCGGCAACCTGGCCAACCACATCCACTCCGTGTGGCACGACCGGGCGGGAAACTTTGCGATTCCGGCGTCGGGGAAGTGACTCGCCGCTGAGTTAGCCAAGTATTTCGTCCAGCGCGGCGTCGAGTGCCAGATCAAAGGCGCCGGTGGTGGCGCCGGCGAGGCCCGGCAGCGACCGTTCATCGTCGTCTTCCCAGCTTGCGGCGTTGGTCGCAGGCGAGGTAGGAATCGCCGCTGCCAGTGTTCCGTCCGGCGGCATTTCCATCAGTAAGAGGGGGTCGATGTCCAGCATCGGGGCTATTGCCGAGGGAAGTGCGAAGAGCGGTACGAGGAGGGTCTTCTCGTCGAGGGCGAGTAACTCTGCTTGAGCGGGCGCTGCCAAAGCGGCGCCGACCAAAAGGCTTTGGGCGTCGGCCGAATAGGGGAACGGCGTTCGTGGCAGGTCGGAATTCACGCGAATGTCGGTGGTGAACACGTGAGGCACCTCGTCGATGCCGCTGGGGAACGTCAGTTCGACGAAGAAGGCCGTTGCGCCCGTTGCGGGATACGGCACGCTACCAACGTAATTGCCGCCGCCCAGGTCATTGATTTCCGAACTAGTCCACGTGATCCACGGGTTGTAGCCGCGGCGGAAATCGCGGGCGAAGGGATTGGTGGCTTGCCACACCACCACTTGCGTCGGTGTATCGATCGTGTGGACGTGGATTTCGCCGTTGGGTTCGACGGTCCAGGTGAAGTCGGGCAGCTCGCGCTGATTAATGACGGCGTCGGTGAAGGTGATCGTGCTCTCGACTGCGCGGACGTCGAGGCCGTGACCCGTGTTGGCAAGATAGCGCATGTATTTGTCGTCGCCCGGCAGGTCGGCAAAGTAGTATTGCGACGAGTCGGGCATGAAGAACTCGTCTCCCGCCGAGTTGAGGATGAGCATGGGCATGTCGTCGAAGCGGCCATTTCCCAGGTAGCGATACGGGTCGACGATCTGCGACAGCAACTGCGCCTCGGGCGTCATCAGCCGCTCGAAGATTTGCATCTCGCTGTAGTCCGCAACCTGCTCGGAGAACTGGCCCAGCACCTGGAAATGGTGGACCATCGACGGTCCCTGGTTTGGGTTATCGAACACGCCGGGGATCGAGGCGATGATCCGATCGTCGACCGCGGTGGTGAGCCAGGTAGTCCAGCCGCGTTTCGAATAACCCGTGACGATGAAGTCGTTGATGGCAATGCCGCCAAGTGTCGCGAGTTGCTGAACGGTGTCCATCGCGCGCACGGCACTCTTGACCATGGGCAACAGCAGCGGCCAGGTTTCGTTCCCCGGCTCGCCGATGTTGTTCAGGTACTGATCGTACGTGTAAGCGATGATCTCGTCCTCGGTGCGAGACCTGGTCGGCTGCTCGTCGAAAAAAATGACGGGTTCGTTGGGCACGATTCGCAGCTCCACCGTGACCGAGTTGGTGGCCAGAGCCGTTGTAACCATGCTCGCGTCGGGCGACGTGGGCAGGGAGCTCGTGTTGCTGCCGCCGGTGATGAGCAGCACCGCGGTCTGGGAGAGCGTGACGCCCTGCGGCACAACGATCTTCACCCAGTGATCCCAAACCGGAATGTTGACGTCCCCGTCGCGCCAGGTCTGGCTGGTCATTTTCACAACGAAATAGGCGTACGCATTGCCCGGGCCCATGCTTTGATGTTCAACCGACCAGGTATACGATGGATCCGGCGTGTTCACATAGCTCGCCAGCGCGTCGGACATCTGCGTATCGACGATCATGGGCTGCACGGCCGTGGGCGTGAGCACGCCGGCCGAGTTCTGCACGCGGGCGCGGAGATTGATCGAATAGGTTTCCGGCCCGTCGTTGGCCGGCAGCGCCGGCCCAAGCGCAAACTCCGAACGACCGCGGTGCATGCTCGACACGGTGTAGTTCAACTCGTCGCCGGTGAACTGGCCGTCGTTGTTCAAGTCGACGTCAACGTATACAGGGGTGCCGTCGGGCACGCTGACGCCGTCGGCCACGTAAACCTGCAGCCGCGGCGTCAGGTCGATGGTAAAAGGCATCAGCGTGTCGAGCACCACTTCGGTCGGACGCAGCAGGCCGTTGAACACGCGCACCAGGTCAAGCGGACTGAGCATGCCGTCCGCGTTGGTATCGTAGTAGAATTCGGGCTCGCCATTTGGCTCGCCCAGTTGGCTGATGCCGACGAGCAACAAGCGGTTGACAATTGCCAGCGCGTCGCTGGGGAAGATATGGCCGTCGTTGTTCACGTCCAGCGGCACGGCGTGGTTGTGCCAGGGAGCGACAGCGCTGAGCACGCGGCGCTCTTCGAGCAGTTCCAACCCCAGTCGCCGGGCACGCACTGCTCCGGCTTGCGCCCGCCGTTGGCGAATGGTGTTCAATTTCCCGCCCCTCTTCAATGTCGGTGGAGAGTCGCTCGCCGACGTGGAAACCAGCGAGCGAGCCTGGCGTGCCATGCATGGCGCAGACACGTCAGACGGTGGATAGAATACTTGCCAGCAGGGCGGAAAGCCAGTGTTTGGCGGGGCTTCGCGCGGCGGCCAAGGTGGCAAATTCGGCTGCACGGAGGTGCGCCAGGGGCCGCGCAACCTGGCGGCGACCTGGGGGAGCGGCAGCAGAGGTGGAGACGGGGGGGACGACTGGCTGCTACTTCATCTCGCTGTCCTTATCGAGCGTCACTTCGGCCTTGCGAAGGACCTCCTTGCCCCGGCTCACGACGTTTTTGGCGTCCTCGGCGACGCGCTGTTTGTTGATCTCGATGGTGATCGTATCGTCGGTGCGTTGGAGCTGAATGGCCCCGGTCACGATCAGCCCGATAACGGCCAGGATTCCCAGGAAGAACAACGCTCGGATAATCATGGTCAACCCCGTATGGAACCGTAGTCCACGAAACGTCGGCAGGCCGATGGGACATGCCTGCGCGATGAGCGGGGCGAAGTGTAGGAGGGGGCGTCGAGCGGGTCAACGCCAGTTGGCTCAAGCCTGCCAAGTGGCAGGGCCGACGAGTCGGCAATCCGGGGCGCCACCGGCGACGAGGGAACTACGCGCCGCTGCGGCACCTCGCATTTGCCGACGCCAATGGCAACAGGACCAATGGCGCTGCTTAACGGCGACCGCGGCCGCCCCATCCGCCGCCCTGGATGCCGCGTTCTTGCATCCGCTGGGCCATCATATGGCGGAACTGGTCGCGATAGGCGCGGCTTTCCGGGTTGCCACGGTCGAGGCGAGACCGGTCGCGATCGCTGGCGCCGACGCTGCCGTTGCTGTTGACGCCGAACGATTGTGTGCGGCCACCGCCTCCGCCGCCTCCGCGACGCCCGCGATCTCTCCGGTTCTTGCCGTCGTTCTCGCGCTCCAGGCGGCGTTTTTCCATGTCATCGATGATCTTATCGAGTGCGGCCAGTTGCTCCGGGCCGGTCTTGCTGAAGAAATCCTTCATGCGTTGTGTTTCCCGTTCTTCCCAGCCGGCCCGCATTTCGTCGCGCAGCACCTCGCGCTGCTCTTCGGGCAGTTTTTCCATCTCTTCGCGGAATTTTCCGAAGTGCTCGCGGCGCTGATCCTCGGGCACGTTTTGGAAGTCGGCCATCATATTGCGCACCACCCTGACTTGCGGATCCTCGCGGTTCCACATGGCCCAGGCGCCGGTCGCCACCAACAGCAGCAACACAAAAATCACCGCGATAACAGTACGCTTCTTGTTGTCCGGTTGCGACGTTTGCTTGGGCATCGGTCGGCGTTGCATGGCGGTTAGCTCCCTCGGTTGTGCCGGGCGTCAGGTCGCCTCGGCGTGTCCGTCAAGATAAATGAAACAGCGCGATCCCGAGTCTTCGCTCGACGATCCGCCGAACGACTTCTCGTGCATGGGATTCGAGCCGTGGAACGGGTTATAGTCGTTGGCAATGATGACCTGCGCGGACGGGCGGTTTTCCGTCACTTCCTGCCGCGTCAAGCCGCGCCTCACTCCGTTGACCGTGCGCACCAGCCGGCCTAGAGCGTCGTATTCGTAGCTCAGGCCCTGCCAGGAGTAATAGGAATCGTGCGGAGGCGCCTTGTCCGGACTGATCACGTCCGCCGGACAACGAAACGCCGCTTGCTGGTCTTCCATGTAAGGAGACAGCGTGACGAACAGGCTCGGCCGCTTGTCGGGGGGCGCCATCGCCGCGGCACAGACCGTGGGGAACTTGCAGGCGTCGGGAAATCGGCCCCGCTGCCCCTGCACGTCCAAATAGCTGTCCATGGCCACGCCAATCTGGTGCAGGTTCGACAAGCACTGCGTCTTGCGCGCCGCCGCACGAACATATTGCACCGCCGGCAGCAGCAGCCCCACCATCATGCCGATGATGGCGATCACCACCAACAGCTCGACGAGCGTAAAACCACGACGATTCGAACGGCCGGTTTGCCCCACGGCTGACACCCTACGAAGTCCCTGCAAATTCACGGGTTATGCATCCAACGCCCCCGTTTCTGTTCTATTCATACCCCGAGGGGTACCGAAAGTTTCGGTTTCGCCGGACATATTCATGCTACAAAGCTCCAAACGGCTCCTGGTGGACGCCGATTCGGCAATCTGGGAAGCAGGCGAAGCCCGGCACGGCCCCGGGACCGAGCCCGCACCCTTGAATTCGCGCAAAAAATGGCTGGTTTTTACATTAACTGTGATTGGGGCACCACGCAATTCCGGCTGCGCGCGACGTCCGCCGATGGCTCGGAGACCGTGGCGGAGATCAACACCGACGACGGCGCTGCCAAGGTCGCGGCCAATGGCAGCGCGGCGGATCGGGCTGCCCGTTTTCGGCGGCTGCTGAGCAATCACCTGGAACGACTGGCCAGCCAGGTTCCACGGCTCGGCGCGGCGCCGATCCTCGTTTCCGGCATGGCCAGCGCGTCGATCGGCTGGCACGAGCTGCCCTATGCCCAGGTTCCGTGGCGTCTCGACGGCTCGGACATGGTGACGCACACGCTCGAACCGCTCTCGTCGGCGAGTGAAACACATCGCGTGTTGTTGCTGTCAGGATTGTGTACTTCGAGCGACGTGATGCGCGGCGAAGAGACGCAGGTGCTGGGGCTCTTCCAGTTGGACGTCGCCCGGCCGCACCTGCAACAAGCCATCGTCGTGCTGCCTGGCACGCATTCCAAGCACGTGCAGGTGGAGCACGGTGCGATCACAGGGTTCCAAACGTACATGACCGGCGAGATATTCGACGTGCTGGGGCAGCACAGCATCCTGCGCCATTCGATCGCGCCGGCCGCGAGCAATCTGGCATTGCCGGCGCAGCGCGAGGCCTTTGCGGCAGGCGCACAATTGGCGCGCGAAGTGCCACTTGCGGCGGCGTTGTTCCGTGTGCGCACAAGACAGGTGTTGGACAGCATCGCGCCCGAGGATAATCGCTCCTATTTGAGCGGACTGTTGATCGGCGCGGAACTGGCACATCTGGCGCACAGCCAGTCCGTCGAACCGCCGATCGTGCTCTGTGCCGGTGGCCAGCTTGGTGACGCCTACTCCCTGGCCGGCGATGTCCTTGAATTGACCGATCGGCTGCACCGCGTGCCCGACGAGCACGTCGAGCGACTTTCGGCCCTGGGCCAGGTATGCGTGGCACGGCGGTTGGCAGACAGTTGAGTTCTTCGACAGCCTGCAGGGACTGTTTCGACCAACGGCCCGCGCCCCCAGTGGTCGGCGCGGCTTTCCGCACGGTTTCCCTGGGCTCGGGCTTCGTTTAAGATGGGAAGCACGTAGCGGTGGCCCTGCCCAAATGCCTCGCGTGCGATCCCTCCTCATGAATCCCCACCGGTTTGTTCCCGTTTGCGTGGCCCGCGGCCTGGGCGTGGTTGGCATCGGCTGCGCGATTGCCATGTCGGCCAGCGCGCCAGCGGCAGAGCCGGTCGACTTTGCGCGCGACATCCGGCCGATCCTGGCGGCGCATTGCGTGGAATGCCACGGACCGGAGACGCAAGAATCGAGCCTGCGGCTGGATGCCGGCGTCGGCCTGCTCGCTGGCGGCAACAGCGGCCCGGCGGTCGTCGCCGGCGATAGCGGCGAGAGCATCTTGCTCAAGGCCATCCGCGGCATGGATGAAAGCGTGTCGAAGATGCCGCCGGAGGGTCCGGCGCTCTCCGCCGACGAGATCGCGCTAATTGCGAAATGGGTTGATGACGGAGCCAAGGTGCCCGATGAGCCCGCGTTGCAAGCCGCGCGTCGCACCAGCGACCACTGGTCGTTCCAGCCGCCGGCCCATATCGAACCTCCGTCCGTGAACAATGCGGCCTGGATTCGCAATCCGATCGACGCGTTCGTGCTGGCTGGATTGGAATCGGCCGGCCTGAGCCCGTCGCCGCCGGCGGACAAGGCGACGCTGATTCGCCGCGTCACGCTCGATCTGCTCGGACTGCCGCCGAGGACGGACGACGTCGACGCATTCGTCGCGGACACCAGCGGCGACGCCTACGAGCGGCTGGTCGATCGGCTGCTCAACTCGCCGCATTATGGCGAACGTTGGGGCCGCGACTGGTTGGACATCGCGCGCTATGCCGACTCCAACGGCTATACGATCGACGGCGGCCGCTCGATCTGGAAGTATCGCGACTGGGTGATTGAGGCGCTGAATCGCGACTTGCCGTTCGACCAGTTCGCGGTCGAGCAACTGGCCGGCGACATGCTGCCGGGCGCGCGGGTCGATCAGATCGTGGCCACCGGTTTTCATCGCAACACGCTGGTGAACGAAGAGGGAGGCACCGATCAGGAACAGTTTCGCGTCGAGGCGGTGGTGGATCGCGTGGCCACGACCGGCGCGGCATTTCTGGGCCTCACGCTTGGTTGCGCCCGCTGCCACGACCATAAGTACGACCCGATCTCGCAGCGCGAGTTTTACGAGTTGTTCGCCATCTTCAACAACTGCGATGAGCCGACACTGCCGGTGCCCACCGACCAGCAAGCCAAGGAAATGCCGGCGCTGTTGGCCGAGATTCAGCAATCGGAAGAGCGCCTGGCCATGGTCGACGCCAATTCCGGCAGTCGGCAGGTCGAATGGGAAAGCTCGCTGTCCGGCAAGCTGGCCGTGAACTGGACCGTGCTGGATGCCACGGCACAATCGACCGGCGGCGCCGGCATCTCGAAGCTGGCCGACAACTCGCTGCTGGCGGGCGGCACGGTTCCCAATGGCGACACGTACACGCTACGCGCCTCGCTGCCGGCAGGTTCCGTCAGCGCCCTCCTGCTCGAAGCGCTGCCGCACGAGAGCCTGCCCGGCAAGGGCCCGGGCTTGTCGCACGCGGGCGGCTTCGTGCTCAGCGAGATCTCCGTGCAGCTCGAAACGGCCGACGGCATGACGAAGGACGTGTCGCTGGGGGCGGCGTTGGCTGAGTTCTCGCCGGACGCCGGGCCAATTCGACACGCCATCGATGGCAAAGCCAAAACCGGCTGGCGCGTGGCCGATCCGGCCCACTTGGGCGTGCCGCACGCGGCTGTCTTCGTGTTGCGGGAGCCGCTGCCGGCGGACGGCGGCCAACTGGTGGTCACGCTCACGCACGGCCAGGACGACGAGCCGCTGCAAATCGGCCGCTTTCGCGTCGCGATCACCGCCGCCGATGCGGACGTCCTGTCGCTTCCCATCGCGGTGCGCACCGCACTAGTGACCGCCGCGGATGGGCGCAGCGAATCCCAAGCAAAGGCAGTTCGCGAGCACTATCAAACGCTCGATCCGGAGCGCGTGCCGCTGGCCGCGCAAATCGCGGACCTGAAGAAGCGCCAAAAGCAAATCGAGCGTGCGACGACCAGCACGCTGGTGATGCGCGAGCGTGAGGAGCCGCGTGCGACGCACATTCATCTGCGCGGCGACTTCCTGCGGCACGGCGCGGCAGTGCAACCCGACGTGCCCGACGTGCTGCCGCCGCTGAGGGCGCGCGGCCAGCGCGCCGACCGCCTCGATTTTGCGCACTGGCTCGTCGACGAGAACAACCCTCTCACCGCTCGGGTTACGGTCAACCGCATTTGGCAGCGGCATTTTGGCCAGGGCCTGGTCGCCACGGAGAACGACTTTGGCACGCAGGGAGATCCGCCGTCACACCCCGAGTTGCTCGATTGGCTGGCGCGGCAGTTCATGGCCGGCGGCTGGAGCCAGAAATCGCTGCACCGCGCGATCGTCACCAGCGCCACGTATCGGCAGTCGTCGCACGTGCGCCCTGAATTGGCCAAGGCCGATCCCTACAACGAGCTGCTGGGCCGGCAGCAGCGGCTGCGACTCGATGCCGAAAGCATCCGCGACGTGGCCCTGGCCGCCAGTGGACTGTTGTCGCCAGAAGTGGGCGGGCCGGGCGTTTATCCGCCGCAGCCCGAGGGCATCTACCGCTTCACGCAGCAAAAGAAATTCTGGGGCGAGAGTAAGGGGGACGATCGCTACCGGCGCGGCATGTATACGTATTTGTGGCGTTCGAGCCCTTATCCGTTTTTGAAGACGTTCGACGCGCCCGACGCGACGGTCGCGTGCACGCGCCGGCCCCGCTCCAATACGCCATTGCAGGCGCTCACGCTGGCCAACGATCGAGCGTTTTTCGAGATCGCTCAGGGCTTTGCCGCGCAACTGTTAGCCGCGTCTGCGGAGGACGACGCGGCGCGCGTGCGGCTGGCATTTCGCCGCGCGCTGGCCCGCGAACCGGCGGCCGAGGAGCTATCGGCGTTGAGCGAGTATGTACAGTCCGAGCACCGGCGATTCGCCGAAGCGGCCAAAGACGCCGCCGACGTAGCGCCCGGCAAGCGTCCCGAGATGATCGACGACGCCACGGCAGCCGCTTGGACGATGCTGACCCGCGTGTTGCTGAATCTCGACGAGTTCATCACTCGGGAGTAGATCGTTATGGCACGTCGACAAGAACTTACGCGAGCCACCGCGACAGGTGCCACGGGCGGCGCCAGCCACCCGTGCCAATTCAACCGGGACGCTTCCAACCACGGGTGGCTGGCGCCACCCGTGGCACAGGAGTCGATGGTACAGGACGCTCACGACGTCCATTTGCAGCACTCCACGCGGCGGCATTTCTTTGGCCGGTGCGGCGTCGGCCTGGGTGCGATGGCTTTGGGTTCGATGATGGCCGGCGAAGGCGGCGCGGAGATCGTGCCGCCCGATCCGCAGGATCCGCTGGCGCCGCGCGCTCCGCACTTTGCGCCCAAGGCGAAGCGGGTCGTGTTTCTGTTCATGGCGGGCGGGCCGAGCCAGCTCGAACTGTTCGACTACAAACCGAAACTGCAGGAGCTCGACGGCCAGATCGTTCCGCCCGAGTACACCAAGAACAAGCGTTTTGCGTTTATCAAGGGGGACGCCAAGCTGCTGGGCACGAAGCGGAAGTTTGCCCGCTATGGCCAGAGCGGGGCGGAGTTGAGCGAGCTGTTGCCTCACTTGTCGACGATGGTCGACGACGTGTGCTTCGTGAAGAGCACGGTCACCGACGTGTTCAATCATGGCCCCGCCAAGCTGTTCGTGAACACCGGCTCCAGCCGCTTTGGCTTGCCGAGCATGGGCGCGTGGCTCACGTACGGCATTGGCAGCGAGTCGCGCGACTTGCCGGGCTTCGTGGTGCTGCAATCGGGCCCGCGCGGACCGCGCGGCGGCAACCCACTGTGGGGCAGCGGCTTTCTGCCCACGGCCTATCAAGGCGTGCCCTTCCTGGGCGGAGCCGAGCCGATCTTGAATCTGTCGAGCCCGGCGGGCATCGACCGCACGCGCGAGGCGCGGTTTTTCGATACCGTGGGACGGCTCAATGCCGAGCGGCTCTCGGCGGTCGGCGATCCGGAGATTGCCACGCGCATCTCCGCTTATGAGATGGCTTATCGCATGCAATCGAGCGCGCCGGAGCTGATCGATCTTTCGGCCGAGTCGCAACACACGCTGGACGCATACGGCGCGGAGCCGGGCAAACCGTCGTTCGCCAACAACTGCCTGCTGGCGCGGCGATTGCTGGAACGCGGCGTGCGCTTTGTGCAGCTCTATCACACCGACTGGGACCACCATGGCAACAACGACACGCACCTGGGCGAGCCCCTGGAGGCGCGCTGTAAGGAGACCGACCAGGCCAGCGCGGCACTGATTAAAGATCTTAAGGAGCGAGGGCTGCTGGAGGACACGATCGTCATCTGGGGCGGCGAGTTCGGCCGCACGCCGATGGGCGAGCCGCGCGACTTGATCGGCCGCGACCACCACGTCGACGGCTACACCATGTGGCTGGCCGGTGGCGGCATCCGAGGCGGACAATCCATCGGCCGCACCGATGAACTGGGTTATTATGCCGTCGAAGACCGCGTACACGTCCACGATCTGCAAGCCACCATCCTGCACCTGATGGGGCTGGATCACTTGAAGCTGACGTACAGGTTTCAAGGTCGCGACTTCCGGCTGACGGACGTGGGCGGGAACGTGGTGCGAAAGATGCTGGCGTAGATCGCGCATCATTGCTAGCGGCCCCACCCAACAATCCGCCGGAATGCGATTTGCACCGCGGCTCGCTGTTGGCCTGTTAGCTCTATAAGGTTCTATTTAAGTGCCCTGCGCGGTCGTTGCGCGACCAAGATCTGATCGCAGGAGAGTCGTTGTGCGCCATTAACGACCGCGCCAAATGTCATTCGTCCTCGAAATGAGCAATCGTCCGGCGTGGGGAAAGTGGAATTATTTGGACGGTGGTAGAGTGAAAGGGAATTCACATGGCCAGTTGCAGTGCGTGCGGTAAGGAGTTGGCGGCCGGCGAAGGCTGCTGTATTGAGCGAGTCGCCTTGTCCAACGGAAGCATCGTGCCGCGGCGACGGCATGGCGAGAATGCCGCTTGCACTAGCTGCGGCGCTCGGTCCGGCGAGTTGCATCACTATCAATGTCCGGTTGAGGTCTGTCCGGCGTGCGAAGGCAGGCTCGTGGAGTGCGGGTGCTTGTAGAGGTACCCGAAGAGTCGGCGGGATGCTCGTTTCCTGCACGGCGATGCATTATTCCGACAGCCGTTTGAGCAGCTCGTCATATTCCTTCTTGATTGTGGCGTAGTTGGGATGCATGTCCACGGGCGGGACGATGCCGGACTCGGCGCCCTGCTCGATCAGCCGCAAAATCGAGCGCAGATCCTCGGCGCGCACCCTCAATTGCTCCCGCTCCTCTGACGGTGCGTCGTCGCCCACGGTCCGCCCCCGCGGCGCCTACCGCTATGGGTAATGAAATGCGCCCTTCCAGGGGCAAATGGCGCGCCAAGTCTCACCGTTTCCAGACGGCGAAAGTCAGCCGGGTGGTGGCCGGTGGGGTCGCGCCGGTCGCTGTTGCGCGCGTCAGTCGGCCGCGGCATCCGCATCGAGCGATTCCAGAATGCGCTCGCGCAGCGGCGTCACCAGGTTCGCTTTGCTCGTGCGATAGGCCGGGTTGGGTAGCGTTGCCAGGTGGCGGGCACGCTCGAGTGCGGTCTCCCACAGGGAGTCGGCCTCGACCGCCTCTTCCAGAAAGCCGGCGCGGACAGCACCATCCGCGTCGTGAAGCGTGGAGTGAAGCGTACTGGCGATGCGGCTTGTCGGCGGCAGGCGAAAGCCAGGCAGCTCGACTGCGAAAACCGGCAGCGGCAGGCCGTCGCGCACTTCGTTGAGACCGATGCGGTAGCTGCCCCTTATCCCCAGTCGATAGTCCATGGTCATCAGGAACAGCGCGCCCATGGCGACGCAATGGCCGGTCGCGGCGCCGACTACCGGGCGCGGAAAGTTCAACACGTTCATCGCCATGCGGACCGTGGTCGAAACCATGGCGGAAATGGCGGCGGAATCGCCGGATTGAATCGTTTTGAGATCGAACCCGGCCGAAAAGATGCCCGGCCTGCCAGTCACGATCACGGCCCCGACATCGTCGCCGATCTCGTCGAAGCAGGCCTGCAGCCGCTGCGCCATCGCCAGCGAGAACACGTTGACTTTACCGTCATCGAGTGTGACGACGGCGATATTGCCTTCACTTTGGATGGTGGCGAGGGATGGAGGCATGGCTTAACTGCACAAGATGGATGGCATTTCATCGCGATGGCGACCGTTCGCCGCGCGGCCGCCAACACTCCGAGTGGGCAGCGGATCACTATAGCAAAGCCGGCAAGCGTACACCGGCGCGCCAGCAGGCGATAACCGCACCCCCCGAGAAACTTGAATAATTGCGTTGACCTTTCACGATCTGCGGGTAGGATACGGCAAGCAGCGACTGAGGCTGCTGGAACCCAACCCCAACCATTTTTCGATAGCATGCTAATGATCGCCGTACAGAACAAGCTTCTGTCGCATTAGCTGCTCGTGTTGGCCCGTTCGATCGGGCATCTATTTCGCCACAGAAGTTTTCCTCGTTCGAATCGTGGATGCGCCCTGAATATTTGGGTGCGCATACACTGGCGACGTACGGTTGCTATTTGAGCGATGGGTGTGCGGCGGTCGTGGCAACACCAACCATGCAAAAGCACGCCGCAGCCGGAATCGCCCTGCTTGCCCTTTCGGTTTCTCTGTTTCTATTCTCGCCGCTGGATGCTCGAGCCGGAACGATCACCGGCGTCGGCGCCATCGTGGGCGCGGGCACCGTCAGCGTGCCGCCATTCTTCACCCTGTCGGAAGGCAACGACAATCAGCCCGGCGGACCGGGATTCGACGCCAATGTTATCGTGCCGATCAAGCGTTTTAATAGCGTGGGCTATATCGACATTGAGTTCTTTGTGCGTACATCCGAGCCCAGCGGGACCACGGAGTACATATTCTTTGAGTCGGTGGACAACAACACATTCATCGATTGGGACATGTACACGCTGCAGCTTGGATTTGGCCTCGGCGAGGGCTTCGTAGTGGGTCCAGCCGACGATGGTCTCGATTTCGACTTTGACACGTTCGACCCTCCACCCACATCATCGGCATTCCCCATCGTCACCTTGGGCCAAGACGAGTTGGTCTTCAGCGGCGGCATCCACTCCACCGGCTCAGAGGTCTACCAGATTCGCATCGACGTGCCCGACGGCATCGAGACGTTCACGCTGCGGCAGTTCCCCCGCGCCGTGCCAGAGCCCGCCGGAGTCGTCCTGGCTGCGCTGGGTCTGGTCGGATTGATTGCCTGGCGACTGCGTCGCAAAAGCTAGTGCTCCGTCAACGCTTGAAATTCGGGTCAGCGCGTCTTGCAGAGCACCAGGTGTTTGCTTGCCGCCGAACCACTTGCGTGTTCGGCGTTCGTGCCGCGTCACCCCAAGTTTTTGGTTTGACGCTCCAACAGCGCGCCGCCAACGACGCGGCTTGACCGCGATGCGTACCTCGCGTGCCGCGCCGGCTTCCTTCAATGCAACAGGAGGCATCCGATCGCTCGGAAACCTCCTGCTGTTGTTGCTCGCTGAAGATCGTGGGCGAGATGCGCCGTCGCTACTGAAGTGGTTTGGGTGGCACGTAGGCTCCCAGCTTCGTCAGAAACTCGGCCACGCGCTCGTGTCCTTCGACCGTTTGTCGCACCATGACGTAGTTGCCCGAGGCGAACACCGGCGGAACGCCGAACGGGCCGCAGCAGTGGCCCGAGCCGTCTGGCTCGACGCAGTTCGGAATCATGCAGGCCAGCGTCGTTGCGCAGAAGCCGGGCTGTACCTTGTAGGACTTGGTTACGGGCGCCTCGCACAGCGGCGGGCACGGGCCACAGGGCGAACAGTTGCCGGCCTGGGCCACGGAAGCCAGTGCCGGCAGGGCCGCGATTGCCGCAACCACGATCATGCAAATCCTTGCGATAGACGTCACAAGTGTTCTCCTTTGTGACAAAAAAGGGGGGACATACTGGCAGGGCTACGATACTCTACCACTTAATACGCACGCCGCGCATGACGTGCGGCACCCGCTGCCAAAGCCCGCGACTCACCCGGCTCACAACCGAGGCAACCCGTGTCTTTTGCCGATCACTTCTCGCGACAATCGCTACAGTATACGCAATTTCGCCCACGCTATCCGCGGGCATTGTTTGCCTACGTGGCTTCGCTGGTCGAACGCCACGACGCGGCCTGGGATTGTGGCACAGGCAATGGCCAGGCAGCCGTCGATCTGGCCGAGCATTTTGACCGGGTCATCGCGACCGATCCGAGCTCCAGCCAGGTGGCGCACGCGCTGCCAAGTGCTCGAGTCGAGTATCTCGTCTCCGCGGCCGAGGCCTGCCCGCTGGCTGGCGATTGGGTAGACCTGGTGACGGTGGCCCAGGCGTTGCACTGGTTCGACCGCGAGCGATTCTATGCCGAGGTGCGCCGCGTGGGTCGCACGGGCAGCGTGCTGGCCGCTTGGTGCTACGGACTGGCAACCATCGCTCCTGACGTCGATCGCGTGGTGTGGCAACTTTACGAGCCGATTCTGGGCGAATACTGGCCGCCCGAGCGGTGCTTGATCGAAGAGCGCTATGCGACGATCGATTTTCCATTTGAGGAGTTGCCGCTGCCGGATTTTTCCATGACGGCCGAGTGGACGCTGGCCGAGTTGCTCGGCTACCTGGCCACCTGGTCCAGCGTGCAAAGGTACCGCCAACTGCGCGGGACGGATCCGTTGCTGTTGGTGGACGGGCCGCTTGCCGACGCCTGGGGACCGCCTGCCGAAAAACGGCTGGTACGGTGGCCGTTGTACGGTCGAATCGGACGCGTCCACGCGACGGCCATGCGCGGCTGACTCTGGTCAATGCCGGGCCATTCAATGACAATGAACTTAATCCAGGTCGCCTGCATCCGCATTCGCTGTCCGTCACATTCGTCCTGCACGATTGTCACTGGTCCATGATCTCGCCTTCCGAACTGCTCTCCAACGGCCTGCAATATCATCGCGCCGGACAACTGGCTGCGGCAGAGCAGTGCTATCGCCGTGCGTTGCAGTTCGATTCGAAAAATGCGGACGCCTTGCAACTGCTTGGCGTGTTGGCCGTGGAGGCCGGCCGGTTCCAAGAGGCCATCGCTTGGATCGGCGACGCGATTCGTATCGAACCAAATCGGGCCACCTTGTACGTCAGCCTGGCAGAAGCCCATCAACGAACCGGGGACGAGGCGCGGACGATTGCCGCCAGTCGGCGCGCGTTGCAGATCGATCCGCATTTACCCCAAGCGCACGCGAGCCTGGCGGCGGCCTACTATCGGCAAGGCAATCTGCAGGCGTCGGTCGCCGGCTATCGGCAACTCGTACGCCTTCTACCGCAGGATCTGGGTGCGCGGATCGCCCTGGGACGCGTACTCAAGTCGTTCGGCCAGGCCGCCGAGGCCGAGGCCTGCTTTCGGCGCGCCGTCCTGCTGGCGCCGGACGACCACGAGCCACTCGCGCTACTCGGATTGGCGTTATTGGATCAGCGGAAACCCGAGGCGGCGTGTGCAGCATTCGACGCAGCGCTGGCCATCGCGCCTCGCGACGCCAGTACGCGCTCCAACCGAGGCAACGCCCTGAAGCTGATGGGCCGAATCGACGTGGCCGAAGCCGACTTTCGTGCTGCGATTGCGCTCGATCCCGGCATGGCGGCCGCTCACAATAACCTGGGCTCGCTGCTACTCGACCAGAACCGTTTCCCAGAAGCGCTGGAGTCTCTGCAGGTCGCCATCAGCCTGCAGCCCGACTCTTGCGCAGTGCTGTGCAACCTGGCTCGAACCCTGAACGAACTTGGCCACTTGGACGAGGCGCTGTCCGCGGCTCGTCGTGCGATCGAACTGCAACCAGAGTTTTCATACGCCTACGGCGATCTTGGCACCAGTTTGAAGAACCTAGGGCGAATCGACGAGGCCGTCGCTGCCTTTCGTGCGGCAGTGCAACTGGCGCCGCAAGAGAGCGTGCATCACAGCGCCCTGGCCTATGCGCTCAATTGCCATCCGGGTTATTCGGCGTCGGCGATCTTCGCGGAGCATCGTGCGTGGGGTCGGTTGCTGGCGGATCGTTTGACGGAGCGTGCTTTGCCGCATGCGAATGACCGCGTGAGCGAGCGTCGATTGCGGGTGGGTTATGTGTCG
>JBGSYQ010000060.1:0-10494 GCA_041750795.1 Pirellulales bacterium
CATCGCGCAAGTGGACCATGCCGATCCACCACTGGAAACAGGCACTCAACCACTTCGCCATCCTGTTCGAGGACCGCATGCCAGAGTCAACCAGCAAATGACGTTCCCTGCCCGCCTGACACAAAAAGAATTACAGGCCCCGACAAGTTTGTGACAGACAAAGATTAGCTGCGCAGCTTCGCCGCAGCAACATTCAATTGCGGTTGGGGCCTGCGTTGGTACAGGCAGGCGGCTGTTAACCGCCCCTGACCAACCTGCGGTCGGTGCCCGAGGTTCGATTCCTGCCGCCGCAGCTACTCTTCCAACGTGCTCGTAGACGTAAGCCAGTCTTCGATCAACTGGCGTTCGTCCCTCGCATAGGTTGGAGCAAACATGATGCCAGGATCGCTATTCATCTTCGCCCAATCATCTTGGATTGGATCGGTGTTGTCGCGGATGAGCAACGAGGCAGGCCGCTCTGCATAGATCGCTCGCAACTCGATTTGTAGAGATGGCGGAAGTCCGTTGAGCGTGTCGGCGATAGGGAGACCGTAGCAGCCTATTGAAGAATTCAACAGGCTGCGACATCGCATGGATGCGATGACAGAATAGCGACGTAAGTCGTTATTTTGCGAGCCGTGCGAAGCTTGCTTCGCACTTGGCGAGGTTGAAAAAAATGCCACGACGGCATTTTTCAACAGGCTGATAGATGGCGGTGACAACCAGATTCCAAAACTCGGCGGGACAAAAGATCTCTGCTCGGTAGTCCCGGCAGTGTTTTTCGATGCGACTTACATGGTCTGCCATGCAGAAAGTACGATCAGGCGAGGTCGAAGCGATCAAGGTTCATCACCTTGTTCCAGGCCGCCACAAAGTCGTCGACGAACTTCTTCTGGGCGTCGGAACTTCCGTAGACTTCCGCCAGGCCGCGGAGTTGGGAGTTCGAACCAAAGATTAGGTCGACACGCGTGCCGGTCCACTTCAGTTCGCCCGTTTTGCGATCGCGGCCTTCGAACACGTCCGCGTCTTTCGAGACCGCCGTCCACTGGGTGCTCATGTCGAGCAGGTTCATGAAGAAGTCGTTGGTGAGCGCCTCCGGCCGCTTGGTGAAGGCACCGTGCTGCGCCGCTGCGAAGTTGGTCTTCAGGACGCGCATACCACCGACGAGCACCGTCATTTCGGGCGCGGTCAGGGTCAGTAGTTGTGCCCTATCAACCAGCAGCGCTTCGGCCGATACCGAGTATTTGCCCTTGAGATAATTGCGGAATCCGTCCGCGATCGGTTCGAGCACGGCGAATGATTCCACATCGGTCTGCTCCTGCGAGGCGTCCATGCGTCCCGGCGTGAAGGGAACCATGACCTCATGACCGGCGTTTTTCGCAGCTTGTTCGATGGCCGCGCAGCCGGCCAACACGATCAGGTCCGCCAGCGAGACCTGCTTGCCACCAGACTGGGCGCCGTTGAACGCACTTTGAATGCCCTCCAGAGTCTTCAGCAACTTCGCCAGTTGGGCAGGTTGATTGACTTCCCAATCCTTCTGCGGTGCCAGGCGAATGCGGGCGCCGTTCGCACCGCCGCGCTTGTCCCCACCACGGAACGTGGACGCCGACGCCCAGGCGGTGGAAACCAAATCCGAGACGGACAGACCGGAGGCCAGGATCTTGCCCTTCAGCGAGGCGACGTCCTGCGCATCAATCAATTTGTGATTCACCGCGGGGATGGGATCCTGCCAGATGAGTTCTTCCGCAGGAACCTCCGGGCCGAGATAACGCGCGCGCGGCCCCATGTCGCGGTGCGTCAGCTTGAACCACGCGCGGGCGAACGCGTCGGCGAGTTGATCCGGGTTTTCCATGAAGCGGCGCGAGATTTTTTCGTAGGCCGGGTCGAACCGCAGCGAAAGATCGGTGGTCAGCATGGAGGGCGCGATCCGCCTGGTCGGGTCGTGGGCATGCGGCACTGTGCCGACGCCTGCGCCATTCTTCGGTCTCCACTGATGCGCTCCGGCCGGGCTCTTTGTCAGTTCCCATTCGTAGCCGAACAGGTTCCGGAAGAAGTCGTTGCTCCACTTCGTGGGCGTGGTGCTCCAGGTGACTTCCAGGCCGCTGGTGATCGTGTCACCGCCCTTGCCGGTGCCAAAGCTGCTCTTCCAGCCGAGGCCCTGCTCCTCGAGTCCGGCCGCTTCCGGCTCGGGCCCCACATCGGACGCAGGGCCGGCTCCGTGGGTCTTGCCGAATGTATGGCCGCCGGCGATGAGCGCCACCGTCTCCTCGTCGTTCATCGCCATGCGAGCGAAGGTCTCGCGGATATCCCGCGCCGCGGCGACCGGATCCGGGTTGCCGTCCGGACCTTCGGGATTGACGTAGATCAGGCCCATCTGCACTGCGGCCAGCGGATTCTCCAGGTTGCGCCCATGCACGTCCCCATCCGCGTCGTCATCAGACACGAGCACCCCGCCCTTCTTTTCGACGCCCTCGGAACCGTCGGCGTAGCGCTTGTCGCCGCCCAGCCAGGTTGTCTCGGCGCCCCAATAGACGTCCTGATCCGGCTCCCAGGTGTCCTCCCGCCCGCCGGCGAAACCGAACGTCTTGAATCCCATCGTTTCGAGCGCGACGTTCCCGGTGAGGATCATCAGGTCGGCCCAGGAAATCTTGCGACCATACTTCTGCTTAATCGGCCAAAGGAGTCTGCGCGCCTTGTCCAGGCTGACGTTGTCCGGCCAACTGTTGAGCGGCGCGAAGCGCTGCTGGCCCCTTCCCCCGCCGCCACGGCCGTCCCCGATGCGGTAGGTGCCGGCGCCGTGCCACGCCATGCGAATGAACAAAGGGCCGTAGTGGCCGAAGTCCGCCGGCCACCAGTCCTGTGAGTCGGTCATCAGCGCGGCGAGATCCTGCTTCACCGCCGCCAGGTCGAGGCTCTGGAACTCTGCCGCGTAGTTGAAGTCCTCGCCCATGGGATTGGACTTGGAGGAATGCTGGTGCAGGAGTTCGAGCCTTAACTCGTTCGGCCACCAGTCGCGGTTCGACGTGCCGCCGCCGGCGGCGTGGTGGAAGGGGCATTTGGCTTCGGTTGACATGGGTTCTCCTTTAGCGACGTAACAGCCTGTTGAAAAATGCCATCCTGGCACTTTTCAACCTCGCCAAGTGCGAAGCAAAGCTTCGCACGAAAGCGCAAAACAACGACTTACGTCGCTATTTTGTCATCGCGTCCGTGCGATGTCACAGCCGAACAGCGCTCTGATTATAAGGAATCGCCTTTTTACTGACCATCTAGGCTCGGTCGAGGTCGCAGATCGGCGGCCGCAGCCTATGACCTGGCATGTTCACTGACTGCTCCCTCCGTGTGTGACTGATTCCGGTGGCTCGAATCGTACCGCCAGTCGCCCGACGCGGCAACCGAGGCAGGTTGGCAGGCCGCTGAAGAATTCGACGGGCTGTGACATCGCACGGGTGCGATGACAACCGACGTAAGTCGTTGTTTTGCGCTTCCGTGCGAAGCCTGGCTCCGCATCTGGCGAAGTTGAAAAATGCCACGATGGTATTTTTCAACGGGTTGTTGGGGTCGTGGAGGTCGGATCTGGGCCAATTCGATCAACGCGGTGCCGCTGCGGTCCGGCCCACGCAGGCAGTTCCAAGGCAGGACGGTCTCGTCCAGTTCGTCGCGCGCAACGATGCGGCCAACTCCGATTGAGCGGGAAGCTGATGTCGTGACGAGCCACACTCTGACTAGTTACGACTCCGACGTGAAAGGGTCACCAAACGCCCGCGGGGGCGGGCGATTCGTAGGTCTGCCGCTGGCATTGTCTCCGCGCGGCGCGAGAGCGTCGCAAGGTGTCACGTGCGGGCAAGACGGTGCCCTGCAGTGCGCGGATACCGCTTGTGCGATTCCCTGGCAAAGACACACTGATGCCGGCAGTTGCGCGTGAGCTTGACTCACGCAACGCCGCCGGCTGAGCCCCATCAACGCCTTGGATAGCACAGGCTCAAGCGCACTGGAGCAGACGGACGTGGGACCGACGTTTCGCTTCGCCCCCAACGGCATTTCGGATCAGCTAGGGTTTCTCCGGGGAGTTTGCAGTGGGCGATTTACGGGTATGTGCGCCGAATGAAACGTCCGGCATTAGCGAGTACGGCCATGCCCGCTATCCACGCCAATGCAATCGTCGACGGCTCCGGTACAGCTGTAACATCGGCCCAGCTCGTCCCGATACGCAACTCGTCGAACCCATACGCGCCCGGACCGGTTAGTCCCAGACTGGTAATCGTCGATACGTCAAAGACCGTCAACGTCGCGTTTGCGGTGAGCGGTTCAGGCTGACCCGATGGTGGATCGACATAAAGCCGAAAGACATCGTTGCCAAATAGAAAGTCAGCGCGCAGAACCAGCAGGTGAGTTTGATTGGCAACCACCGGGACGGAGCTCAAAGCAACGTCGCCTAGGATACCGTTGTCGATTGCATAGACGCCGTGATTGGTGTGCTTGCCAACGTGGAGGTTCCTAGCTCCAGCACGTAAGCTAAATCCAAACCACCCTCCGAACGCGCCTTGGCCGACAACTCCTTCCGGCTGCATCAGGAAGCTGAAGTACGCGGTCGTATTGTCCGCTCCCAGCGACTGCGACAAAACTCGATCCAAGTCGCGATTGCCGCCAAACGCGGCAGCCGTAACGCGGTTGCCTGTTGGCGCAGACAAGGGAACCGGAGACACCAGGCTGCCGGCGGCCAAATCGAACGCTGTGCTGCCAGTCCAACCTCCCGAGAAGCCAAAGCTACCGTTGCCGGAGTTTCCAGCTACATCAGCGCCGGATGGCGAGTAGTTGAACCCTTCATAGACCAAGAGCTCGGCATTTGCGAAACGAGCGCAACTGAGCAAGTACAAGATTACTAGAAACGGAGTCGACCTAAGGAAAGAACTGTGACTTGGCTGGATATTCCAAACACGGTCCGATCGTATGGTAATCATCATGAGCTACTCCAATGGATTTGCGATTGCGAGCTAACGGCTGCGAGCGCTGACGCGCGTGAAGCGCGCACCGATACTAGATGACCTACTTATAGCCTGCAAGCTGGGCCCATTCGATTGTGATGCCTGTAACCTGCAACGGCAGCAGGTTCCGCAATGCACAGGTGTTTAGTGAACCAATTTAGCTACCCGTGCGTTTTATCGACATATAGTGCCCCAGTCGCAACGACACGGGGAGGTAACGCCCATGAACATCTACATCTTCAAGACAATCACGATCCGCAGCTACGAGATGGGTCTGTACTTCCGCGACGACGAGTTCCGTGGCTTGCTCGGCGAAGGTCGCCACTGGTTCGTGGACCGTCTGGGCAAGGTCAAAGTTGAGGTCGTCTCGCAGCGGCAGCCGTGGCTGCACCACGAGAAGCTCGACGTGATCTCGCGCTCGGGTGCGGGTTCGACGACTTGCTTCGCCCCCAAAACATTTTCTGAAAGGAGCCCACCGTAAATCAACGCAATGCGCTATTGAGGACTGCGTTCAGGAACAACAAGAAGCAGCCGGCACACAGCGCGACAAATCCAAGAATGAGCGGCACAATCACTTTGCTCTTGCGGCCATCGCGACAGAGCACCAATGGAAACACCCAAAGAGGCCAGGTCACCAGGATGGCGATGACCACGACTTTTGGGCTCAAGGTCGCGAAGATCCAGCTGAACCAATAGTCCACATCGAGCCGCCCCCATCCACCGTGTACCGCCATATACCAAACGGTGATGGGAAAAATGACAGCATGAGCGATGCACCCGACCACTACCACGGGGTAGTGCCAAGATCGCGAGTGTGATTGCGCGGTTTGCATGGAAGACGTGCGGTTTGTGGCCTAACGTCAACCGGCCTAGCCGCCGGCGGCTCCGTCGTGCTCGTTGCCGATTGCAGTCGTGAAGGTCGAATCGTCCACCCAATCGGGTGATTCTAGTCCCGTTGAAATCGACCGTCCAGCCACACCACCAAGAACGGTCGTGGATTGAGTGAACTAGCTCAGCGGAGCGTGCGTCCTATACCTTCATGCTCTACTGAGAGGAGGCATACCAATGACCATCTTCATCATCCGCTCAATCAAGATCCGCAGCTACGAAATGGGTCTGTACTTCCGCGACGGCGAGTTCAAGGGCTTGCTGCGCGAAGGTCGCCACTGGTTCGTGGACCCGCTGGGCAAGGTCAAGATCGAAGTCGTCTCGCAGCGCCAGCCTTGGTTGCAGCACGAGAAGCTCGACGTGATCTCGCGCTCGGGTGCGCTCAAGAACCGCGCGGTCTTGTTGGACCTGAAGGACTACGAGCGGGCTTTGGTCCGGATCGATGCAGCGCACCACGTTCAGACACACGGCAACGAAACCCCTACCGGTAATGCTGCGGTCGGCCCGACAGAATTCACCGGCACGACTTGGAATTCTTGGGTCTATAGCGGAATCTGTGGGTAGAAAACGTGGTTTGGCGAGGCAGCGTGGGAGGAACCAGAGGCCCCAGGTTCCTCCCCCGCACCCCCACCTCATTCCCTCTTCTCTCTTCTCTGTTGTTCCTCGGGGAATATTGATGGTTTCAGTGACGGGCTCGCCGACGCGACCGCGGATGAGCACTTGAGACCCCCGCGCCGTTACATGCATCCAACGAGTCTCGGTTTTCGACGCTCAGGAAATCGGTTGCCTATTAGCACGCCAAAAGCCTGATTATCCCGAGAAACGTCGATGCTC
Source organism: Pirellulales bacterium (assembly GCA_041750795.1). Classification (GTDB taxonomy): domain Bacteria; phylum Planctomycetota; class Planctomycetia; order Pirellulales; family PALSA-1355; genus JTS-RE94. The sequence goes on from JBGSYQ010000060.1 coordinate 6,684, forward strand.
TAGGCCAAGAGATTACCCACAAGTTCTGCCGAGGAGGCTTACTTAAAGGAGACTAAGGACGATCTCAAGTGGAAATACGACGTGGTGGTGGAGGAACACTCATTCGGTGGCACGCCCACCGGCCGAGTAACCGTGGTGTTCACGCTCGCCGACGAGGGCAGACTCAAGCCGCTGGACGAGGTGCAGCTGCTCGTCCCCGGCCAGGACAGGAACCAGGATCGCGGCCATTGGATGGATCTCGTCGTGTCAATCGACATGACCAACATTGAAGGCGGCAAACGCATGACGCGGGTACACATCCTCAAGGAACTAGCTCAGCGGGCGGAGATTCGAGTCAACACGCACACGATGGGCGGTAAGCAGGACCCGCTGACCCAGTTACACCACGCGATCCCGCTTGCCAAGTACTCGAAGAACGTTCCTGCCGCGGCTGTCGCTGCTCGATAATCTCAAGCGTTGCGTCGGACTCCCGAATATCGACCCACTTTTGGCACGGATGGGCTTCATTTGGGCTTCATTCCCCGCAGATCTGCACAAGCAAGTACTTCAGCGCGCCGCATGCATTCACTACTCGCTGGCCGTTTGCAAGCTTCGCCAGCCGCTGGTCGAAGGCGGCGGCGACTTGGCGCAGCGCCGTCGATTGGCGCGGTTCGCATGCCTCGAGCACCGGCGGGTAGTTGGCACAGTTCGCATAGCCGTAGCGAGCCGCAGGCGGCAGTGACTTTCACTAGGACCACCAACGCAAAAGCCCCGGCAATCCCGGGGCCTGCGACTTCCTGCGATATAGTGAACACCTGTTCAGTACCCCCACGGGGAGTCGAACCCCCAGCGCAACTCCCGGGAAACTCGCCCCATTCCCAACCACGCGGCGCACAAAACGGCGCACTCGCTGCGCGGGGGCAAATGGACGCCGAAATGAGCGCTCAGGGTAGCCCTCTGAGCCAAGCCCAAATCGACGTCGCCCTCGTGGTCGTCATCCAGGCCTGGCCCCATCTGCCCGAAGCGATCCGGAAGGGGATCTTGGCGATGGTGCGGGCGGCTGAGTGATGGACGACCCTCGATGCCGCTTACCGTTCTAAATTGCGATTAAGTGACCAATTTAGGCACGCCCGCGCAGGGGTGCAGCTTGTGCCATTTCTGTCAACCTGGCAGAGTACGCAGCACGTGGTCGTGCAACTCGAGTGCACCGGGAGCTTGGGCCCGCACCATTTGTGTGAGGAGATTCAAGAACGAGTCCCGGAACTGACTGTTGGATTCGAGCTCCCTTCGATGCTGGTTCCAGACGTGGTGCAGAAGCACAACGAGTGCTCCTCGTAGCTCATCGGAATAATAGCGACGTCTGTCACGGTCTACTTGGGCGTATTTGGCAAGCCACTGGAGTCCAGGAACCACCAACTGTTTGGCGCCAGCGAGCGCAAGGCACCGAGCAAATCCAGTTGCAAGGTGCGGGAGGCGTAGCCATGGCGACCATTGCTGGAGAACAGGTTCCAATGAGGCAAGTGCATCCTCATACTCGGCCTTTTCGATCAGAGTATCGCCATAGTCAAAACCAAGAAGAGAATAATGCAGATCGTCGAGCCGATAAGTCCATTCGCGGTCCTGCCACGAAGGAGCGACGAGGGAGTATTCGATTAGCTGCCGCCACCTTTCGACAAAAACATGGGGAGTAGAGCTCGCCTTTGGGCCTTGGAGAATCCAGTCATGAAGAAAGCTTTCAACCCAATAGTGTGCACGTGGGCCGAGATCGAGTATTGGGTGCCATAGCTCCTCCGGCGCCTCATCTTCACGCATCTGAGCGATGAGCGAAGCGACTTTTGTGAAGATCCAGTTGTCATACGGATAGGGAGTTCCGTCAATTTCACCGCTCTCATCACGGTCGGAGCCCTCAATCGTGGCGAGGGTCACTGACAAAAGTTCCCGTTGCGTGTGAATCCAGCTACGGCGTTCGTCATCGCTCCTGGCGTTATCGAGATATGGAAGCCAGTCAAAAGCCTTTTGGAGAAACTGGATATCGACCCCTGCGTAACGCCTGCGGGCTAGGGGATGCGCAGATATGCTTGGTGGGGTGTCGCTGGATGGCTCTTCATCCGAGGTGGTGTCGTCGTCCTCAGACGTGTCAGAGTGTCTTTTGAATCGCCTTCGCCACTCACGGTCGGCAACATCGTATGCGTGCTCCGAGATCGGCCTTATCGAAGTTGGAGTTGCCGAAAGCTTGCGGTCGACAAAGGCGTTAAGAAGTCTGTGTCGGTAGCGTTGGGTGAGGCGGTTTCGCCTCTCGTCGTCAATCAACCCGTGATCTGCCCGAAACCGAGCAACGAATGAGATCCCTGCGTACATGATCGCCAGGTTCTGGAGCCGCTGAAATTCTTCGCCGAGTCGATGCCGCAGGCGGTATGCTGCCCTCATGGTGTATTGGGCCGTGTCGTAATGGAACGACATCACGGCTGCGGCAGCCTCTATCCGTACATTGCGGTCGTCCGGATTCTCAGCCATTGACGCCACAGCGAGCTCGCCCCAAAAACTATCCCAGAGAAAGCCCGATGGGGATTCCCGCATGTCGAACTCGCTGCGGCCAAGCGGCTCGGAGAAAAGCTCCGCCAAGTGGTCAGCGCACCACTTCTCTCGTGCACTGTCCGCTTGAAACCAGTCTCTGTGCAAGATCGCTAAGACGGACACACCGGCCACTAAAGCCGACGCCAATCGCTCTTTTGGATTATCGAGGCTGGCCTTTGCGGCAATGTTGGGCAATCGTTGGAGATCTTGCCAGAACTCTTCGAGCATCTCTCGGGACAAGGGCCTTTGCTCATCTAGCAAATTCCGGCAGCGTGCTGGAAAGTTGAGAAGCCTCAGAGTTGCGTCGGCAGTTTCACCGGCTGCTTTGGTGCTGCACTTGAGGTTTTGGGGCCATTCAAGCTCAACCGCAATGTGACAAGAGTCCAATCGCCTTGCGCGGTAATTCGCCGGATCGAACCTCGCAATCAGAAGCTCAAGCGATGTTGGGTCACGAGTCGAGCCAAGTTGCCGCTTCCAGTTTTCACGCACCTCCGAGAAAGAGGATCGCAGATCAGGCTCGGAAAGAAGCAATTGAATTGCGTGCTGGACAAACAGTTGCTTGCGATGGGGAAGCAGAGTCCAATCTCGCGCAAGGTTGCAGACGTATTCACCTTCTCGGGTCCACGTGAAGAAGAACATGTTGAGGGTATCTTCTTCTGCGACGATGCGCTGGTCCCAGTAGTACGCCTGCCAGCAGCTCAGGAGAGGGCTGAGCGCGGATTTCAAAAGCTCGGGGTGTTTCTTTGCAAGCGCGAAGAGTACCGCAAGGACTGCAACCGAGCGAGCGTTCGTCAGCAGGTAGGTAAGCCACTTGTCGATTGGGCGACCGCCTTCGACTTCATCGTAGAGCCATTTTTCGAGCGCCATGAGTGCGCTCACTAGAATGTCCGTGCCGATTAGGCGGTTTCGATGCCATCCGTATACCCGCGAATCGCCAAGCCAACGTGTTTCAAAGCCGGAGATCGTGACGTTCACCGACAAATCGCGGTCCACCATCTTGTCGACGTACGATAAATCCGAATCACTCGACTCATCGTGATTGAACTTTCCAGTCCGGGTAATCCAGTCCTTCCATTGAGCTGTGGCAAAGTTTGCAAGGCGGACAATCAGGTCGAGACTGCTCTGTAGAAATCCACTCCTTGCTAGCTAGTCTGCTAGCATCTCCGCGTGCGTAGTACAAGGAGTATGAAGACCAGCAAGTCACCGCGGCGGGTGTTGCAGTACGCTCATTTGATCGGTCAGCTCGTCCTGCCTGATT
>JBGSYQ010000061.1:0-5985 GCA_041750795.1 Pirellulales bacterium
CCGGCGGCGCCTGCCGCGCCGGAACTGACCGATGATCCGTTCGGCGAGCCGCCCGCTGCTGATGCACCGCCGGCAACACCGGCCCCCGCCGGTGCCGACGATCCATTTGGTGACGATCCGGCCGAGGACATGCCGGCGGAGGAAATGCCGGCCGACGAACCTGCGCCCGCGGACGATCCGTTCGGCGCCCCACCTGCCGACGACGCGCCAGCCAGCGACGACCCGTTTGCCACGCCGTAATCGCGCAGTGATCGAACCGCAACACAAAGGGTGCCGGCCAGACCGCATCAGTACCAGCAACCGCTGCTTTGCCACGGCGTGGACGCACGGCCACGCATCCCGCCTGCCAACCTTCGAACCAGATCCCACCTGACACCACCAAATGGGTACCGCCATGCAGCGTCGCGCGCTGGGCATCGTCGGCCTGCTGATCGTTCTTACCGCCGCGCTAGCGCTTCGGCCCGGCACGGCAGCCGCTGCGCCGCAGATCGACAAGCTCTCGCTCCGCGGACTGCAAGCCGGCGGGGTCACCACGCTGGTGATCGAAGGCAGCGAACTGCTGCCCGAGGCGAAGCTTTGGTTCACCGCGCCGCTGGCCAGTCAAACCATCAAAGAGGGCGCAACGCCCAACCGACTGGAAGTGGAACTGGCGCTCGACGGCCAAACGCCGCCCGGCATCTACCTGCTCCGCGCCGGATCGGCGTCCGGCATTTCGACGCCGGTGGCGGTGGGAGTCGACAACCTGGCGCAGATCGCCTTCGCGCCCCACTTGGAGACCGTCAATGTCGGCGTCAGCGGCGAATTGACCGGCAGCACCGTGCAAGCGACGACCTTTGCCGGCAAAGCGGGACAGAAGCTCGTCGTCGACGTCGAGAGCCGCCGTTTGGGCGCCAGTCTCAATCCGGTCGTACGGCTCTACGACGCGAAGCACGTGCAACTCGCCTGGGCGCAAGGAGTCGAGTCCTTGGCTGGCGACGCGCGGCTGACTGCCACTTTGCCAGCAGACGCGACCTACACCATCGAACTGCACGACGCCTTGTATCGCGGTGCGGCGCCCGGTTTCTTTCGCCTGAAGATCGGCGACCTGCAATTTGCCGAGTTGGTTTATCCGTTGGGCGCCGAGCAAGGCATCGAGGCGTCGTTCGAATTCCGTGGCGGCAATCTACCCGAAACGGCGCGGGCTTCGAGCACCTGGTCGCTTGCCGGCGGCCGACGTCAAACGACCCGGCCGGCGCCTTGGCCGGCGGACGTCGGCTGGCTCATCGGGCCGCAACCGGGCGTCATCGTGAGCAGCTATGCGGAGCTGGTGGAGGCCGATGCCAGCGAGACGCCGCAAGAGTTGACCGCCGCGCCGGTGGCCATCAACGGCCGCATCAGCGCCGCCGGTCAGCAGGATCGTTATCGCCTGGCGGTCAACCCTGGCCAAAGGCTGCGCTTCGACGTCTGGGCGCATCGAGCCGGCTCGCCGCTGGACGGCGTGCTCTCGATTCAAAACGAACAAGGCGCGGAACTGGCCGCCAACGACGATCGTCCGAAAACGTGCGATCCGGGGCTCGACTTCACCGTGCCCAAGGACGTCACGGCGCTGATCGTGGCGCTGCGCGATTTGCAGGGCCGCGGAGGCGCCGACTATGTCTATCGCATTGCCGCGGTACCCATCGGCGAGCCCGATTTTTCGCTCGCGCTCGAGTCCGAGCGGCTGCTGATCCCTCCGAACGGAGCCGCGCTGGCGCGCGTGGTCGCCAGGCGTGCGGGCTACAAGGGTCCGATCAAGCTCAGCTTCGAGGGATTACCTGAAAATGTATCGATCACAGGCGACGAGATTCCCGCCGGCGCCACGCAGGCGCTCGTCACGCTATCGGCGCCCGGAGTGAGCCCTTCGCAGTCGATCGCGCGGCTGTGGGGCGCCAGCACGGCGCCGAAGACGTCGATCACGCGCGCCGCGCTGCCGCCGCAGAATTCCGTCACGGAGCATCTTCCCTGGCTGGGCGAAGAGTTCGGCGTGGCAGTAACCTCCGATGCGCCGCTGGCGCTCGCCTGGGATCCATTCAGCTCCGACGTGCAATTGGCGGTGGGTGCGCCGCTGCCGGTGAAGCTGCGCGTGGATCGAGCCGCGGGCGCCGTCGGACCCGTGCGGCTGTCGCTGCTAACGACGCAGGTGCCCCCGCGCAAAAAGGTGAAAGAGAACAACCAGGAACGCGAGATCGACGACGTCGAGCGCACGCTGCGCTTCGAAGCCGCGCCGACCATCGCCGCGGACGCGAGCGAAGCCGACGCTAATGTGTTGGTGCCGGCCGATCTGCCCCGCATCGCTTACGACCTGGCCATCCAGGGCGAATTGCTCTCGGCCGACGGCAAGAACGTGCTGGCCACGGCGGTGACCCCCGCACGGCGGATGACTGCCACCACGCCGCTGTCGATCGAATTGGCCACGAAAGACCCGGTCGAAGCGCGTGCCGGCCTGGGTGAAACGGGCAAGCTCGCCGGCAAGATTCGCCGCGCGCCCGGCTTCGCGCTGCCGGTCACGGTCGGCCTGTCGGGCTTGCCCAAGGGCAGCGTCTTGCCAAAGGTCGAAGTGGCGCCGGATCAGAGCGACTTTGAATTGCCCGTCAGCCTGCGCTTTGGCGCGCCGGTTGGCGAGCTGAAGGGGGTTAAGCTCGTGGCCACCAGCCAACTCGACCCCAAGAACGCCAAATCCGTGTTGAAGAGCGCCGACGTGCCCGTGGCAATCAATGTCGTTGCCGGCGACAAGCCGCCTGCCGAGCAACCACGCGTGGTGTTCGAAGACCAGGTGGAGTTTCTGGCAAACTTGACCGAGGGTGGGGGGCAGGCCAGCCTGGTTGCCGATCAGAAGTACTCTGGCCTGGCGAGCATACGCGTCACGCCCGATCAAAAGTTCAATCCGGCGCTGCCCGGCTTGAACGTCAAGATTCGCGAGTTCCCCATTCCGGGCGAGTATCGCTATTTGCGGTTTGCCTGGAAGAAGCAAGGCGGCCAGGCCATTTGCCTGCAACTCAATCACGACGGCAAGTGGGGGCCCGACGGCGAAGGGCAGCCCAAGTTCCGCTACCACGCCGGCTCCGGCGGCGAATGCTATGGCGCCTCGATCGCAGTGGATGAAAACCTGCCGGCCGAGTTCACCGTGGTCACGCGCGATCTGTTCGACGACTTCGGCGAGTTCACGCTCACGGGGCTGGCGCTGTCGCCCGTCGATGGCGAGGCCGGGCTGTGGGATCACATTTACCTGGGCACGCAGCCGGACGATTTCGAGCTGGTGAAGCCGTGATCCAATAGCGCGCGTCACCCCTCGCCGCTGGCCACGAAACGGTAGCCGGCACCGCGAACGCTCAAGAAGTGTTTTGGCTTGGCAGGATCTTCTTCGAAGTATTTGCGCAGGTTGACGATGAAGTTGTCGACGGTGCGCGTGGTGGGCATGTGCGACATGCCCCACACGTGCTCGAGCAATTCGGCGCGCGTGACGACCAGCCCCTGCTTCTCGACGAAGTAGCGCAGCAGCTTCATTTCGGTGTGCGTCAGTCGGACGCGCTCGCCGGCCACGGTCACGTCGAAGGTGTCGAAATTGACCACCGCGCGGCCGAACTGGTACACCGGCCCCAGGGATTGCTCGGTCGCGCGCGGCGCTGGCTTGGTGCGCCGAGCCAGCAGGTTGCGGGTCATGCTCAACAACTCTTCCAACTCGAAGGGCTTTTGCAGGTATTGATCGGCGCCCACGTCGTAGCCGCGGATCCGGTCTTCGACCAAGGTGCGAGCGCTGAGCATCAGCACGGGCACATCGTTCCCCTTCTCGCGCAGCGACTCGCAGACGGCATAGCCGCTCATGCCCGGCAGCATCAAGTCGAGGATCACCAGGTCGACGCCGCGCGAATCGGTTTCGATGATCTGTAGCGCGGCCGGCCCGTCGCCGGCGGTGGTCACCTCGAAGCCCTCGGCTTCCAGATTGTACTTGATGCCGAAGGCCAGGTGCTGCTCGTCTTCTACGACCAGGATGTGTTTCATCGATTGCGTCCGTTGCGAACGGTCGGAGTGTTAGCGCGCCGCGTCCTGCGAATCGGAGGCGGGCTGTTCGTGCGGCGCGTCGTCGGCAGCCGAGTCGGGACGGGCCGGCAACTGCACTTCGAACACCGTGCCGGATTGCTGCTTGCCTCGATCTCTCACCGCGATCTTGCCGTGCATGCGCGTGACCAGCGTGCGCACGATGAACAGCCCCAACCCAGTGCCGGTCTCCGACCGTTCCAATTCGCGGCCCAGCCGCACGAAGCGTCCGAAGATCCTGCGGCGCTGCGCGGCCGGAATACCGCGTCCGTTGTCGATGATGCGCGTCGCGATCGTGTGGTCGTTGACGAACTGCGAATCGATCTCCACGGCTGGTTCCGTCCCGCCGTACTTGATGGCGTTTTCGATCAGGTTGCGGAACACCATTTCCAGATCGATCGCCCGGGCGCGCAGCGTCGCCGGTGTCACGTGCAAGCGGATGGCGTCGTCGGGCAAATGGTAGCGCAGCGCGAGCGTGCGAGCGCAACTTTGCAAAATGCCGGACAGCTCGACGTCGACCAGGTCGGTCTCGACCGGCTGCTGGTCCAATCGCGCCGCGTCGAGCATGTGGTTGATCAGCGTGTCGAGCCGCTCGACGTCGTCGAGCATGAAGCGCACGAAATTGGCCTGCTGCTCCTCGGTGACGCTGCGCCGCGACAGCGTTTGCAGATAGAGCTTCAGCGACGCGATGGGCGACTTCAACTCGTGCGTAACGCTGTCGATGAAGTTCGACTGCCGCTGGTTGAGCCGGATGCTTTTGATCGAGATCAACAGGTAAAGCACCACGCCCACCAGCACCAGCAGCAGAAAGGTGGTGCCGACGAACAGCAGCACCCAGAAGAAGGCCGATCGATCGATCTCGCGCACGGTGAGCACGATCCAGCCGACGATCAGCGCGACGACCAGCGAGATCATCACGACTGCCAGGGTGATCGGCCAACCGTAGGAAGGGCGCATGGCGTGGACCTGGATCGGCAACGACGGGTAATACCGCGGCGCGGCTGCCGGCGCTGCCGCCACTTCAATGATAGCGTCCCGCATGCGCGCAGAGTGTCGGGCGGATGCGCCGTTTTTCGCGGCGTGGCACGCCGAGTGCATGATTCGGACGTGCCACGGCCGGTGGCTCGTGCAGGCAAGTCTACTCGGTGGCCCGTTAAGCGTGCAACACGCACGACTTGCGGGGAAGGGCTGGCGGCGCGGGACGGCTGCCGGGGCGAACTGAGATTGTAAGATTTAGAAGTTCGGACCAAGATGTTGCACGCTCGCCTCGAGCCATTTGGAGCGAGCCTGGGCCGCGAGTGGTTTTTCGCCTGGCGAAGAGCGACCGTCGGCAGAGTGGCGCTGGCAGGAAGTCGGCCCCACCCCGATACCCACCTGGTCTTGCGCTGAAAGTGACAAGGAGGTCGCTCGAGCGGTTCTAAAACCCGCGCCCGGCCGGCAGTTTGACTGCCCCGCCCGGCGCGGCTCACACCGCCATGCGCCTCCGCGCCGCGATACGAGCATCGGCCGGTGACTTGCTGACCCATCGAACGACAGGCCAAAAACTTTCCACGGAGGGAAACGATGGTCTCGCTACAGATTGCAGCGCTGGTGGTTGCGCTTTCCGGCTCGACGGATCCGGTGCTGCTGGATTTTCAGGCCTCTTGGTGCGCGCCGTGCCGCTCGATGGAAAGCACGGTTGCGTCGCTGGAGCGAGCGGGTTACCCAGTGCAGAGGGTGGACGTCGATCGCGAACGCGCCTTGGCCGATCGATATCGCGTGCAAACCATTCCCTGCTTCGTGCTGGTGGCCAATGGCCGCGAGGTCGGCCGCGTGGTGGGCGCCGTGCGTCGCAACGAATTGGTCGATCTGTTCGCCAAGGCCGGTGTGCAACCCGGCGGCGCCGACCGTGGCCTTGCACGGGGACAATCGCCCGATGGCGCCAGCCGCTCG
>JBGSYQ010000062.1:0-7357 GCA_041750795.1 Pirellulales bacterium
AGCCACCGCCGCTCGAACCCCATCTACCACCGCTGGATCCGCTGCTGCCGTAGTACCAACCGCCGCTCGATCCGCTGCTGCCGTACGAGCCGCCGCTCGATCCCCAGCGACCGCCGCTGGAACCCCAACTGCCGCTCGAACCGTAGCTGCCGTAGCTGCCGTACGAGCCGCCACTGGATCCCCAACCGCGGTGCCGTCCGTGGAAGGCTTGCGCGTCATCGGCCGCCGCGAGCGTAATGCCCACGACCGACAAGGCCACCAGCGCTCTAAAAGTGTTTCGCAACATAATCTTATGGCTCCCCTCAAATGGATTGGGATAGAGGCTGGCCGTACCCACTCGTTGGGACGAACACGGCCCAAGCCTTCAAAAACATACCAATGCTAGCACGGAAAACAAGAAATCTACGCAAGATTTTTTGTTCCTGCTCCCTAAGCCGATTGGGATATTTGGGTTGTGTAACGAAACAATCCGGCCGGTTTTTTCGTTCCTGACGGAATTGTCAGGCCGCGAGCATCCTTTCCGCGCCTCGGGGACCTTTCCACGGTTGCTGAGGCGGGAACGGCCGCGGCAACCCGGCGGAAATCCCGTCTCGGTCGTCGGCCGCACACGCGCTATAATCCGCGCCAGCCGGCGCGCAACTCCCCACCGGTCGGCAATCATGCGCGAGGTCCTCTTGCAACGCTCCGCCTGGATACGCCGGCTGCCTTGGTCCGTCGTCGCGCTGGCGGTGCTGTTGATGGTGGTGGGCTGGCTGGGTATCGCGCGCAGCCAAGCGCTGGCCGAGTCGTCGCCCCGGTATCTCTACCGGCAACTGTTCTGGTCGGCGTTGTGCATGGCCGCGATGCTGGCGGTGACGCTGCCGAGCTATCGCATTCTCATTCGCTGGAGCTACGCGGCGCTGGGCGTGTCGGTGCTGTTGCTGATCGCGGTGTATTGGTTTCTGCCGGTCAACGGGGCGCATCGCTGGATCCGCTTCGGACCGGTGGGGCTGCAACCGTCGGAGTTCGCCAAGCTGGCGTTCGTGCTGGGGCTGTCGCGCTACCTGATGTTTCGGGAAAGTTACCGCCGGGCGTCGGGACTGTTGATTCCCCTGGCGCTGGTGATGGTGCCGATGGTGCTGGTGCTGCGCGAGCCCGATCTGGGCACGGCCCTGGTCTTCCTGCCGGTGCTGTTCGTGATGCTGTTTGCAGCCGGCGCCCGGGCGAGCCACTTGGGATTCGTCGTGCTGGTTGCGCTCACGCTGACGCCGCTGCTGTGGTCGCAGATGAGCCGCGAGCAACAATCGCGGATCACGGCGCTGGCCGAGCAAACCCGCGCCGGCGAGAAGCCCACCGACGACGGCTATCAACTGCACCAGGCCAAGCAACTGTTGGCATTGGGTGGCTGGCGGGGCAGTTGGCTGGGGGGCGAAGTCACGCGCGATCGCTCGGCCTACTTCGTGCCCGAGCCGCACACCGACGCCATCGCGGTGGTGCTGGGCGAGCGGTTTGGCCTGTGGGGCCTGGGGGGAATGTTGCTGCTGTTTCTGCTGCTGGTGTGGCGCACGTTGAGCGTGGCGCAGGCCACGCGCGAGCCGTACGGGCGGCTGGCGGCGATCGGCGTCGCGGCGCTGGTGGCCACGCAGGTGGTGATCAACCTGGGCATGCTCGTCGGGCTGTTGCCGATCACGGGGCTGACGCTGCCGCTGGTCAGCTATGGCGGGTCGAGCCTGCTGGCCAACGCCTTGGCGCTGGGGCTGGTGCTCAACATCGGCCTGCGCCCGGGGTACGAAGTGACCAACGAGCCGTTTCGCTTTGCGGAATAGGCCCGTGGATGAACCACTGGTTCAGGGAAAGCTGTCCGCGCGGTCCCACAGGGCTACTTGGGCCTCTTTCTCCACCAGAACAGCAACACGCCACCCACAATCGCCAGCACTGCCGTACCTGGCTCAGGGACGGTTGCCACGCGGAAGCCGGTATTGTCGAACTCGCGCCCCGGTTGGATTATGTTCCGGGCCGAGGACCGCAATTGGCCCCCGGAGTTGTCGAACGAACCGCCCAGAACGCCCCGAAACGACGTTCTGATCAAGGCTTCGTTCCACTCAAAGACATTGCCGCCTTGGTCCGACGTGCCGTAGTAGCTCTCGCTCAGCGGTCCGGCGCTGCCCACTGTCGTCACGTTGCCGTCCAAGTTGTTCCAAACGGCGCCTGACTGGTGGTTGGCGACGCTGGCCCCCGGATTGCTGATGTCGCCGGTGCTGTTGGCCGTCGCAACCGTGGGCGGAGTGTTGCTGGCCATGGGGTAGAGCCAATAGTCGTCGCTGTCGCCCCCTTGCGCGGCGGGCTGATGATAGGCCGCCTTGTACCACTCGTCTTCGCTGGTGAGGAACCAGATGGCGCCAGGATTGCGCGTGATGCTCAGGCCATTGCTGGGCGTGGGCGTGCCGCCCTCCAGGGTGTAGGCGCCGGTTTCGGTATCGCCGGAGCCTTGCCCGTTGTGGAGCCAGTTGGCAAAGCGGATCGAGTCGTACCAGGTCACGTAGTTGACCGGCTTGTTGCCCATGTCGGTCTTGACGGCGTAGACGTACGGATCTGGAATCGTGCCGGAGCCGCTGCGCGTGATGCCGCCGCGGGCATCGCTGCCCATGTTCGTGCTGTAGACGGCTAAGGGATCGCTGGCCGCCTTGAGATTCAAGAATTCGGCGTACTGCGCGTTGGTCACTTCGGTCGTGCCGATGCGATAGTTGTAGGCCACCGATCCGAACTGCAAATTCGTGGGATTATTCAACGAGGTCCAGAGTTGGTCGGGCGCGTTGCCCGCGTTGCCGACCGGCACGGTAGGAATGGTGACAGCCCAGGCGAGTGCCCCCGAGACCGTGAGGATCGCGAAGACCGCCATGGCACGGAGCGAGTATAGCGTGATCGTCCGGGCGTTCATCAGATAGTTCTCCGGTCAATAAGTGCAGTCGTACAAGGAAAACGCGCTGCTGCTTTCTGGCGCGACGTAACGAATCAACCGGCGGCGTCGGCGGGACGTGAAGGGCGATTTGCGCTGTGGATGCACCGCGTGCAGGTCAAGAGGTCCACGGCCTGAGAGACCGTGGAACGCCACATGGAGAAGCAATGCACGCTTCCCCGGCGGCACAAGACAAAGATGACGGACGGCGGCGCCAGAACAGCACTACGCAAGCCGAGTTGAGTCGTCCGTCATTAGCGCTGCCCTGAAGCTCGGTGCATTCACGCCGCGAGGAATTTTCACCACAGCGATTCAGTGGGGATATTCGGAGGCATGGTAACCCGGCCCACGCCCCTTTGTCTAGCATCCGCTGAGGTTTTTCGGCAAGAACGCTTGAGCGAACCAACGCCGAACCGGACGCGGATGCCGCGAAAGATCTCCGGATTTCTCCGCGGCCAGACGTGCCGGCAGAGCAGCCAAAGCCCACAGGACTACTTGCGCCTCTTGCTCCACCATAGCAGCAACACGCCACCGACGATTGCCAGCACTGCCGTACCTGGCTCAGGGACGGTTGCCACGCGGAAGCCGAAAGCGTCGCCCTCGAACGCCGGGTTGAAGAACTCGATCCGGGTCGAGGACTGCAAGCTGTCCGCGCTGCCGCTGCTGAACGAACCGCCCCGCAAGCTCCGAAACGACCCGCTGATGAGCGCTTCGTTCCACTCCCACACGTTGCCGCCTTGGTCCGAAGTGCCGTAATAGCTCTCGCTCAGCGGTCCGGCGCTGCCGACCGTCGTCACGTTGCCGTCCAGGCTGTTCCAGTCGGCGCCGTTAGCGTAGTTGGCGACGTTGGCGCCCGGGTTGCTGATGTCGCCGGTGCTATTGGCCGAGGCGATCGTGGGCGCGCTGTTGCTGGCGGTGGGATAGAACCAATAGTCGTCGCTGTCGCCGCCTTGCGCGGCGGGCTGATGATAGGCCGCTTTGTACCATTCGTCTTCGCTGGTGAGGAACCAGATGGCGCCAGGATTGCGCGTGATGGTCAGACCATTGCTGGGCGTGGGCGTGCCGCCCTCCAGGGTGTAGGCGCCGGTTTCGGTGTCGCCTGATCCCTGTCCATTGTGCAGCCAGTTGGCGAACCGGATCGCGTCGTACCAGCTCACGAAGTTGACCGGCTTGTTGCCCATGTCGGTCTTGTCGGTGTAGACGTAGGGATCGGGGATCGTGCCGGAGCCACTGCGCGTTATGCCGCCGCGGGCATCGCTGCCCATGTTCGTGCTGTACAGGGCCAACGGGTCGCTGGCGGCCTTGGCGTTCAAGAATTCGGCGTACTGGGCGTTGGTGACTTCGGTCGTCGCGATCAGGTAATTGTACGAGACCGCGCCAAAGGTGCCTTGCGATTGCACTTGCCCCGCGTTGCCGGCGTTGCCGACCGGGACCGTGGGGATGGAAACGGCCGAAGCGGGCAGGGCGCAGGCCGCTATGAGCAGGCTGGAAAGGGCAAGAATCGCGGCCAGGGAGAAAAGGTGGCGAGTCGTGGTGGACGTCATCAGCAATTCCTCCCCGAAGATCGGTGCGTCACCGTCTCTGCCCCCCATTGAATGGCCGATGCGTGGCAGCGTGGAACAGTATACTGCGGCGGCGTCCCCCTTGCCTACCATTTGCAGAGGTGTTTACTGGTAGAACGTTTGAGCGAACCAACGCCATGCGGCACGCGGATTCCGCGAGAATTTCCAGATTGCTCCGCGGTGACTGTGCCGGCGAAGGCGGCGAATCGGCTACGCGTGAAGGGCTGCGTGGTTCGCTGCTGATCGTTGCTCGCGCACCTGCGGGAAGCAAATGAGCGAAGGTGCTCGACTACTTCGCTGTCCCGGCGCGCTCGATGCGGACGTCGTCGAATGATGCTTCGCCGGTGGCGCCGCACAGGCCCAGGCAGACGATGGCTTCGCGCGATTTGAGCGGCACGCGAATCGTTTCGCTGACGTGCTTCCAGTCGAACGAATCGCGCCACGGGCCGACGAATGCATAGCCGGTCTGGCCCCGGTTCTCGTCGAAGAAGGTGATCGACAACAGCGGTTGCTGCTGCGGCGTTTCGCCCAGTCGGAGATTTTCCCCCTTCACCCACAGCGACACTTGAAGCTGTTTCACGAAGCGCCCGTCGACGGCCAGCCCTTGCAACGCTTGTGCGCCGCGGCCGGGCGTGGTGTTGCGAAACGTCGCGTAGCGCTCGCCTTCGGGCGCGTCCTTGCCACTCTCCCAGTGAAGCTGCCGGCGATAGTACCAGCCGTCGGGCGCGGGCGCTTCGCGTTCGGGTGGGACGCCGGGCGATGCGCTGGCGACGGCCGCCGGCTCGGACTCGTCCGGCGGTTGCGTCGATGGATCGATCGATTCAAAACCGCCGTTGACCAGCCGCGGGGTCTGGGGGTCGGGCAACACTTCGCGGCCGTCCTCGGCCTTGCCGGTCATCGGCACGAACAGCACCGGCAGCAGGGCCGTCCTGGTCAGCTCTCCGTTTTCCTTGGTGAAGGCGTATAGCGATTGCTGATAGCGCTCTCCGACGGGGACCAGCATGCGGCCTCCCTCGCGCAGTTGCTCGATCAGCTTGGGCGGCACTTTTTCGGGCGAGCACGTGACGATGATCTTGTCGAACGGCGCATGCTCGGGCCAGCCCTGGTAGCCGTCGCCGACTTTGACGAACACGTTGTCGTACTTCAACCGTTTCAGGGTGCGCGCCGCGCGTTCGCCCAGCGGTTTGACGATCTCGATCGTGTAAACTTCGCTGACCAGCGGACTGAGGACGGCCGCTTGATAGCCGCTGCCGGTGCCGATTTCCAGCACCTTGTCGCCGGGTTTCGGATCGAGCGCCTCGGTCATGTAGGCCACGATGAACGGCGGCGAGATGGTCTGTCCCCAGCCGATGGCCAGCGCCATGTCGTAGTACGCATTGCCGCGCTGGTTGAGCGGCACGAACTCGTGGCGCGGCGTATCGCGCATCGCCTGCACGACGCGCGCGTCTTTGACTCCCGCGGCGACGATTTCCTGGTCGACCATGCGGCTGCGCTCGGCCGGAAAGTCGCTGGCACTGGCGCGCGCGGGAGCGATGGCCAGCAGCACGAGCGCCCAGGCGGCCATGACGGCACCCGCACGTTGCCAGTGCATGCCTCGAACGGGATTGCGCAAGCTTGACGTCACGATGAACCCAGACTGGCCAGACGCCAGCGTCATGGTGCAATGACTGTGCATGAACTACCTGCCCGTTGATTTTCAACAGGCTGCTACGGCGTCGGTTCCGGCGGGGGAGCCGGCGACGCCGGACCACCCTCCATACGCAGCACGCGACCGTGCAGATCGATCGACAGCCGATAGGGCCACAGCAAATCGCGCCCCACCAGCACGTCGACCAGATCGAGCTGTTCCACTTCGCGCGGAATGCGGTCCCAGATGGGCCAATCGCGCAGCACGAGGTCGCCCATCTGCATTGTAGTCAACGAAAGTCCCTGGCGCCGGAATTTGAAGACCAACGTCGACGTGGGATGCTCGAATTGCGGCAAATGCTGCCGTGCCCAGCGCGCCGAGACGTACGTGCCCAGCCGGTTGCCCGTGTCGATCATCACGCGGGCCGCCCCCTGGTCCGACTCGGCCCGCACCAGACAGGCCTGCGAGAAAGTCCACAGCGGCAATTCGAATCGCGTCGAGTCGCCCGGCGTCTCGAGCGCTCGATCGGCGCGCTCGGCCAGCACGCGGCGCGCCGGATAGTCGAGCGTGAAGCGCACGTGGTGCATCAGCTCCGTGCCGATCGCCATCTGTCCGTTGGCCAACATCAGCGCGGGCGCGTTGGCGACCAGCACCGGAACGTTGTGCAGCGTCAGGCCGCCCAGGTCCAGCGTATCCAACACGGCCGGCTGCGCCACGACTCCGGCAAAACCGACCAGCTCGGTCGTGCCCTCGCCCAGCGTAACGCCGGCAGTCTCGGCCGCACGCAGCGTCATGATCGTTTGTTGCGCGCCGGTGTCGATGAACACCATCGGCTGCGACACGCCGTTGGTAGTTACTTCCACAGCGTTCAGATCGGCCCAGATCGTGCCGTCGGCTGCTTTCGTGGGCGCCAGCTCGGCCGGCGGTTGGACGCCGTCGACTCCGGGTGCGTACGGTTGCCGCTGGTCGAAGGCGCGCATCCAATAGCGCACCAACAAGGCGCCACCCGGATCGTCACACAGTTGGTCCAGAATCTCACTGGCCGTTGGACTGTCGAGCGAGTGCCCCCTGCGCAACCGCGCCACGATCCACAGTCGCAACGCGCGCATGGTGAGCAACTGGTCGCCCTGTTCGAGCGCCAGTGTGGCGGCACGCAGCGCGGTCGTGGCCGCCGAGTCGTTGTCGCCGCTGGCCAGTTGGGCCTCGATCGCGGTGCAACCCAGCGCGGCGTTG
>JBGSYQ010000063.1:0-2589 GCA_041750795.1 Pirellulales bacterium
GCGACAAGCTGAACGCCGAGATCGCGCGGCTGGAGGACGAAGTCGCCCGCTTCGAGCAGCAGGGGCGCGAGCTGTCGCTGGCCCGCTCGCTGTCCGATCGCTGGCAGCGGCGCTCGGCCATCGACGAGCGGCTGGGGCAACTGAGCGGATTCGACGGCTTGCCCGCGAATGCGCTGCAGCGGTTCGACCAGTTGGAAGCTCGGTTTGCCAATCGTCGGCGGCGGTTCGACAAGCTGCGCAGCGCGCGGCGCGAGCTGTCGGCACAGATCGACGCGTTGGGAATCAACGAGGCACTCTGCCGGCACGCGCCTCGGCTGGAGGCCTTGGCCGAGCAGCAGCAGTGGATCGCCTCGCTGGAGACGGAAGTAGGCCAGCTCGAAGTCGAGCTGTTGGAACTGGAAAGCCAGCACGAAGACGGGCAGCAGCAGTTTGGCATTTCGTCGGCGGTGGCAGCGGGGCAGGGGATCTCGCGCCGCGGCTGGTCGGAGCTGCGCACATTGGCCAAGCGATTGCACGCCGCTCGGCTGGAAGTGAGCGAGGCCAAGGAGAAACTCGCCGCGGCGCACGAAACGGCTGCGGGCCAGCAGCGACAGATCGCCGCCGCGATCGACGGCCAACAGGCCGACGGGCTGACGCACACGCTGGGCGCAGCGGGCGAGCTGGTGTCGCAGCTTCGCAAGCGCGTGCAGCTCGACCAGCGGCTCGACCAGATGAGCCGCCGCGAGACGGAACTCGAGGAGCAGGGCCAGGAGCATCTCGAAAAGCAGATCCTGCCCACCTGGGCCGTCGTCGGCGTGGGCGGTCTGTTCGTGCTGGGTTGCGCATTGGTGCTGTTGTTCCTGGCCGGGTTGGTGCTGCCGGTGTCGTTTAGCGACGTGCTCACCTGGCCGCTGGGGTTGGTGGGCGTGCTGGCGGCCGGCGTGGCGGCGTTCTGGAAAGTGGCGCTTGAGCACAGTGCCAGCCGTCAGCTCGATACTTGCCATGCGCAGCTCAAGCTTCTCTCGCAGCAGATCGCGCAGGCCAGGCAAGAGCGGGACGAGCTGGACCGCCAGTTGCCGCGCGGCGGCGGGCCACTGGTGGCGCGGTTGCAAACGGCCGAAAAGGCGCTGGCCCGCTTGGAGGAGTTGCTGCCGCTGGAAGCTCAGCGCGAAGCGGCCGAACGCGAAGCGGCCATGCTCGGCGCGCAGGTGCAAACCAAGGAAGCCGAATACCACCGCTTGCGAAAAAACTGGCGGCAGCAACTGGCGCAACATGGCTTGCCGGTCGAGTTGAAGCCCTCGCAAGTGAAGGCATACGCTCGCCGCCGCAACGAGTTGAACGCGCTGGCGACCCATCTCGAACAGGCCAAGGAGGACTTGTCCCGCCGGCGCCGCGAGTACGACATGCTCACCGGGCGCATCAACCAGTTGGCGGCCGACGCCGGGTTGACGCCGCAGGCCCAGCGCCCGCTGGAACAGTTGCGCGAATGCCTGGTCGAGCTGGGGCAACAACAATCGCGCGTCAAGCAGCGCGAGCAGTTGCAGTCGGAGGTCAGTCGCATCGGGCGGCGACAGAAGAAGGTCAAGCGCCAGGCACGCACGCTGCGCGCCCAGCGGGCCGCTCTGCTGGCGGCCGCGGGCACCAACGACGCGCTGGCCTTTCGCCGGCTGGCGCAGGACCAGGCCGAGACCCTGCAGTTGCTGGCCGAGCGAAACCAGGTGGCACACGAGATCGGCCAGTCGATCGCGGGTTCACTCAGCGAGCAGCAATTGGCCGACTGGCTGGCCGCGCCGCGCGATTTGGAGCAACTCGAAGCGCACGTGGCCGACGCACGCCGCATTGCCGCCGGGCACGCCAACCAGGCGCGCGAGCGACGGGGCGAAATGAATCAGCAGCTCAAGACGCTGGTGGAGGATCGCCGCCTGGCTCACAAGCGGTTGGAGCTGGGCGTGGTCGAGCGGCGGCTGCGCGACGCCTTGGAGCGTTGGCGGCTGGTGACCACCTGCGGCATGATGCTCGAAGCGGTGCGGGCCTACTACGAGCGCGAGCACCAGCCACCGGTGTTGCGCGAGGCGAGTGGCTATTTGAAACGATTGACGCAGAAGCGATACACCCGCGTGTGGACGCCGCTGGGCGAGCATCGCCTGGTGGTGGACGACGACCAGGGCAACAGCCTGGCTGTCGAACTGCTCAGCCGGGGCACGCGCGAGCAATTGTTCCTGGCGCTGCGTTTGGCGCTGGTCAGCGCGTATGCGCGCCGTGGCGTGCGATTGCCGCTGGTGTTGGACGACGTGCTGGTGAACTTCGACCTGGCGCGAGCCAAGGCCGCGGCGCTGGTGTTGCGGGATTTCGCTCGTGCCGGGCATCAACTGCTGATCTTCAGTTGCCACGAGCACATCGCCCGCTTGTTCAAACACCTGAAGGCCGAGGTGCGACGCCTGCCGAACCATGGTCAGGCCCATGCGGAAGAAGAGCCGCCGCGCGCGCGTCGCGCCCGACGTGCCGAGCCGCCGGCGCCGGTGGAGGACGAGCCGCTGCCGGACGTCGAGGAGGAAGAGGTCGAGGAAGACGACGTTGAGGAATTGGCTGCCGAGATCGAGCCGGCGATCG